>DASRLM010000156.1:0-5630 GCA_035648455.1 Puia sp.
CCCTTACTATCAATTGTTATTTTCCCTGCCGGGTTATGATCATTCTGTTTATCAGCAGGTGGATAGCGGATACATAAGGCTGACCGATCAGAAGATCCATAACATTCGCATTGAACTGAAAGATGCCTATGACAATACCGCTGATCTTGATTTCAGGGTACAATACCGGCCCGCATTACCCGTGAATACGTTTTTTGAAGGGAAAAGTTTTTATCCCTTCATGGTGGACGGATTTGAATCGGACGATTGTGCCTTTTATCTGGGAGAAAGGTCCCTGTATGATTCCGTGCATGTGGTTTACCTGGGAGAGGAAGTGAATACGGCGTATGTGGTTTCGCGGCTTCACCACATCGGAACGCCAACTGTTCCCCTGCAGGATTCCGTTACCGTAAGGATAAAGATGACCAAACCGGTTGCGGATAAAAATCATGTTTTAATGCAATGGTTCACCCGGGATGAGGAGGAAGTTAAACGCGTGGAATGGCAGGGCGACTGGGCCACGGCCTCGTTTCGGAATTTCGGGGATTTCCAGCTGGTCAGCGATACAGAACCGCCCCAGATCAGTTTTGCCGGAATTGTAGAAAATGCAAACCTGGGCAGGAGTTCACGCATTGCCGTGCTGGTGCGGGACAATTTCAAAACCGTAAAAAATTTCAGGGCCACCCTCGACGGGCACTGGCTCCTTTTTTCCAACGATAAGGCCAGGGCATTCATTTATCATTTTGATGAACATTGTTCTGCCGGCAAACACGAATTAAAGATTCATGCAGAAGATGCTGCAGAGAATGTGGGTGAAAGGGTGTTGCATTTTACGAGATGACAAATTCAACCTCTCCGTGAATAAATGATCCTTCTCCCGTTACCAAATACCCCTGTTCGTTTACCGAACCGATACGGGTTTGGAATGTTTGGTTTCCTTTTCTCAGCGTCACCGTTTCTCCGTGTTTGTACAGATTTTGATTGAAGGCATCCAGGATGGCATCGGGATCGGCCCTCAGCAGTTCAACCTGTGTTCCGATTTGCGATACGAGTTCCCGGGCCAGTACCAGGGGCTCGAATGATCTTCCGGTGATTTGTTTCAGGGATACTGCATGGGGAAGGTGATCGGGAAAGGCAGTCTGGTTCAGGTTCATCCCAATACCGATCACGGCACAGATCCAGTCCTTGCCCCGGATCACGTTTTCGATCAGGATGCCTGCTGCCTTTCTGTCGCCCTGGTAAATATCATTTGGCCACTTGACGGTCCATCCTGCCGGTGCCTGTTTCCTTACCCCGTACAAACATCCGAGGGCTACGGCAGCGCCCAGCAGGAATTGGCCGGGCAGGCGCAAGGGACGTGGATCGAGCACCAGGCTCATGCTGATGTTATGCCCTGGGTCACTCATCCAGGTCCGGCCACGCTGGCCCTTCCCCGCCCATTGACGGTGGGCAAAGTACACCTGCCCGCCCTCAGCCAATCCTGCATGATACTGTGCCATGGCATAGTTGTTGGTGCTGTCCACTGAATCCAGCTCAATCAACTGATTGTCAAATGTTGCCCTGCGTTGTTTATCCATAGTGGGATGTGGCAAAAGATTACTATTTTTGAGCAGTGCGAAATTAGTATTCCTATGGTTAGTTGATACTTCGCCAAAAACTATTCATCACAAAATATTTTGATTATTGGAACAATTGTCAATGTTGGTTAGCCGGAAACCAAATAAATCTGTCCGGTTAGCGAAAAACTCTAAAATTTTAAAAACCATTATCCAGGCAATCCAGGAAAAAAAAGGCGAAAAAATCATATCTCTTGATCTCCGCAAAATTCATGAAGCTGTAGCAGATTTTTTTATTGTCTGTGAAGCAGGCAGTACCACGCAAGTAAGGGCCATAACGGATTCCGTTGAAAACGAGGTTAAGCATAATTGCGGAGAACTTCCCTATAAGCACGAAGGAAAGCAGGTATTACAATGGGTTATCATCGACTATGTCAACGTGGTAGTGCACATCATGCTTCCTGAAACCCGGCGATTCTACCAACTGGAAGAAATGTGGAGTGATGCTGTTGTGGAGGAACACGAAGGATAACCCATACCAATCCATGTTTTAAACGGAATTTCCGAACTTTTTTATTTCCCAATCATTAATTACTAAGACACAAGGAAGACCATCACATGCCACAAAATAATATGAAACAAAATGAAAAGCCGGGATTTCCACGATTCAGGCCCAGGGGCGGAGACGAAAACAACCCCAAGAAGGGGCCCAAATTCAGTATTTACTGGGTGTGGGGTATCATTGCCCTGATCCTGTTCGGGTATAATTTTTTCGGAGCTTTTGCCCCGGATGCCCATAAGCTGGATTCCGAACTGGAATTCAGGAACAACATGCTTGAAAAAGGAGATGTTGCGCGGCTGGTGCTGGTTACCAACAAAAATCTGGTCAGGGTTTATATAAAAAAGGACAGTCTCGATAAACCTTACTACAAAGACAAACTGGGAAAAACTTACCAGGTGGTCAAAACAGAAGGCCCCCAGTTTGAGTTCCAGGTGACCAAGATCGATGAATTTGAAAAGCGGATGAGCGATTATTTCGTAAAAAACCCTTCCCTGGAAGTTGCCATGTCGCCCGTACAGGAAGGGGACTGGATCCCCGGCCTGTTGCAGATAGCCCTTCCGATACTCATCATCCTGCTGATCTGGGTGATGCTGATGAGGAAAATGGGCGGCCAGGGAGGCAGCGGAGGTCCCGGTGGGATCTTTAACATCGGCAAATCCAAAGCCACTTTATTTGATAAGGGAACAAAAGTGAATATCACCTTCAACGATGTGGCAGGCCTGGATGAGGCCAAGGTGGAAGTGATGGAAATCGTTGACTTTCTTAAGAATCCAAAAAAATATACAGCCCTCGGCGGCAAGATTCCCAAGGGGGCCCTGCTTGTCGGCCCTCCCGGTACCGGGAAAACCCTGCTCGCCAAAGCCATGGCGGGTGAGGCCCAGGTTCCCTTCTTCTCCATGAGTGGTTCTGATTTCGTGGAACTGTTTGTGGGCGTGGGAGCCAGCCGGGTTCGTGATCTGTTTAAACAGGCAAGGGAAAAGGCGCCCTGTATTATTTTCATCGATGAAATTGATGCCATCGGGCGCGCCCGCGGCAAAAATGCAATGATGAGCAATGATGAACGCGAAAGCACTTTAAATCAGTTGCTGGTGGAAATGGATGGCTTTGGTGGCGACAGCGGAATCATCATTCTCGCAGCAACTAACCGGCCCGATGTGCTGGATTCGGCCCTGCTCCGCCCGGGACGTTTTGACCGGCAGATCTCCATCGACAAACCGGATCTGAAAGGAAGGGAAGCCATATTCAAGGTGCACCTCAAGCCGATCAAAATTTCTTCCAAACTGGATATTTATAAACTGGCCGAGCAAACGCCCGGATTCGCCGGCGCCGACATCGCCAATGTGTGTAATGAAGCGGCCCTGATAGCAGCCAGAAAGGGAAAGGACAGCGTGGAAATGGAAGATTTCCAGGATGCCGTGGACCGGGTGATCGGGGGACTGGAAAAAAAGAACAAGATTATTTCTCCGGAGGAAAAAAGGATCATCGCTTATCACGAAGCGGGTCACGCCATTTGCGGATGGTACCTGGAGCATGCTTACCCGCTGCTGAAGGTGACCATCGTTCCGCGCGGTGTGGCGGCCCTGGGCTATGCCCAGTATACTCCAAAGGAACAATATCTCTATAATACGGATCAGTTATTTGATCAGATCTGTATGACCCTGGGCGGCAGGGCCAGTGAATCCCTGAATTTCCAGAAGATTTCCACCGGTGCTCAAAATGATCTTCAACAGGTTACGCGGATTGCTTATTCCATGGTAACGGTGTACGGGATGAACGATAAGATCGGAAACGTGAGCTTCTATGATCCTGCACAGGAAAATCAGTTTACCAAACCCTATTCTGAAGAAACCTCCAAACTCATAGATGAAGAGGTAAGAAAGCTGATCGATAAAGCATATATAGCCACCAAGGAACTGCTCACATCAAAAAGCAGCCAGCTCACCCTGCTCGCCGAAGCACTGCTGAAAAAAGAGGTTCTTTTCCAGAGTGATGTGGAAACCCTGATCGGAAAACGCCCCTATGAGGAAAAAAGGGCGCTGGATGTTTCCGAACATGAACTGGTGAACGATGTTCCTGAACTGAAACTGGCAGACAATGGATTGCCCGCTCCTCCGGTGGTCATTCCCCCCGTTGGAGAATAAGATCTCTGAGTGCTTATGAAAGTATCGCAGGCTAAGGAGAATATACTTAAAAAGATCAGGCAGGCACTCACTGAGCCTGTGCCCATCCCTTTTCCCCAGAGTGAAGGAAACAGTTCCGTTTATCAGCCCTCCCACCAGGAAAACGAAGTGGAGTTTGCCGAGCAGTTCACTAAAGTACAGGGAAAGTTTATTTACTGCGCAGACCAGCCGGAAATGCTTGTGCAACTGCAACAGCTGATCATGCAGAACGGCTGGACACATATTTTTTGCCGGGAAACCGGATTACTCCGGTTCCTGGGCACCCCGCTGAACGGATTAATTACCCAGGAATCTCTTGTCGATGCGGATGCATCCATTACTTCCTGCGAACTGCTGATTGCCAGAACCGGCAGCCTCCTGCTGAGCGCCGGTCAGGAAAGCGGCAGAACAGTGAGTGTATACGCCCCCGTTCACATCTGCATTGCCTATGCCAGCCAGCTTGTTTACGATATCCGTGAAGGATTGGAATTCCTGCAGGAAAAATATAAAGATAAATTGCCTTCCCTGATCACACTGGCTTCGGGGCCCAGCCGGACGGCCGATATTGAAAAAACGCTGGTGGTGGGCATACACGGACCAAAAGAGGTTTATGTTTTCCTCATCGATACAGAGTAATTTATATTTGACCATGCAAATCGCTGCCGGGAAAAAAATTTATTTTCTATCTGACTTCCACCTGGGAACTCCGGATCATCCGACTAGCCTGCAGCGCGAAAAATACATCATTCAGTTTCTGGAATCCATCCGCCATCAGGCGGCCGAGATATTTGTTGTCGGGGACTTGTTTGATTTCTGGTATGAATACAGAACCGTGGTACCAAAAGGATATGTGCGCATATTGGGGAAACTGGCCGAATTGACCGATGCCGGGATCTCCGTTCAGTTTTTTGTGGGCAACCACGATATGTGGATGAAAAATTATTTTGAGAAGGAACTTAATATTCCGGTATATTATGAACCCAAAACATTCATCCGTAACGGCAGGAAATTTTTGATCGGACATGGAGACGGGCTGGGGCCGGGGGATCAGGGTTATAAAATGCTGAAGAAAATTTTCCGGAATAAATATTGTCAATGGCTTTTTGGCATTCTTCCGCCTGCTGCCGGAGTGGGCATGGCCAATTATTTCAGTCGTAAAAGCCGGGTGGCCACCGGTCAGTCCGATGACCGTTTTCTGGGGGAAGAAGGGGAATGGCTGATCGGATACAGTAAAACGGTATTGGAAAAAGAGTATTTTGATTATCTTATTTTCGGTCACCGGCACCTGCCCATCGATTTTCATTTTCCCAACGGAAGCCGGTATATCAATCTGGGGGACTGGATCCATTATTTTACGTATGCGGAATTTGACGG
>DASRLM010000157.1:0-2907 GCA_035648455.1 Puia sp.
GTTTCGTTGATGGTATATGGTTGATGGTTGATGGATTTCAGGTGCGAATCCCGAACTAAAGTCCATCAACCATCAACCATATACCATCAACCGATTATTCCAATCCGAATAATTTCTTATTCAAAGATTGCAGGGTTTTTATTTTATAAGCAGAAGGAATGAGCACGGAAACATTGTGTTTGCTTCCTCCATAACTCACCATGCGGACCGGCACATGGGACAGGGCCTCGAATATTTTTCCCAGCACATCCTCGGTTTCTGCAATTTCATTTCCAACAATGGAGACGATCGTCTGGTCTTCCTCCACTTCCGTGATTCCGAAAGGCTCCAGTTCTCTTAATATTTTTTTCAGGTTGGTTCCGCTGTCTATCGTCACGGAAACCGCCACTTCGGATGTGGTCACCATATCAATCGGTGTTTTGTATTTTTCAAACACCTCGAATATTTTACGAAGGAATCCGTAAGCCAGCAACATCCGGCTGCTTTTGATATTTATGGCGATGATCCCGTCCTTTGCGGCAATGGCTTTTACGCCGGAAGAAGAGGCTGATTGCTGAATCACGGTACCGGCCGCTTCGGGCTGCATGGTGTTGAGCAATTTTACGGGCACATTTTGCTGCTGGGCGGGCCAGATGCAGGTGGGATGTAAAATTTTGGCGCCGAAGTAGGCAAGTTCCGCCGCTTCGTCAAAACTGAGCTGCTCCACGGGAATCGTTTTTTTAACGATGCGCGGATCATTGTTGTGCATGCCGTCAATATCCGTCCAGATTTCACAAACGGAAGCCTGGATGGCAGCGGCTATTAAAGAGGCCGTATAGTCACTTCCCCCTCTTTTCAGATTGTCCACTTCGCCCTTGGCATTTCGGCAGATATATCCCTGCGTAATGAAAAGACCTGTATCCGGATATTTCGCCAGCAGGGGCATAAGCCTGCTGCGAATCTGGTCGAGCTGGGGTTCATCTTCTGCATCGATGCTCATGAACTCCAGGGCCGGCAACAACACATGCGGTATTCCCTGTTCTTCCAGATAAACGCTGAACAATTTGGTTGAAAGCAATTCTCCCTGGGCCAGGATGTCTTTATTCAATGATTCGCTGAAAGAAATGCGCAGAATGATGCTCAGAAATTCAAAATGTTCCCTGATGATGCCCAGGGCGATCTGCCGGCTGGTTTCCGTTTGCAGCAACTGGCCGATGAAAGCATGATAGTGTTCAGATAACTGATTGATTTGTTGCTGGGCCTTTTCGCGGTTAAAACCGGCCGCCGACCGGCCGATCTCCACCAGGGCATTCGTGGTGCCGCTGAGGGCGCTCAGCACAACCATCTTTTTTTCTTTGCTGCTGTTGACCAGTCTGGCCACCTCATGCATCCGCTCCGGTTTTCCGACTGAAGTGCCTCCGAACTTCATTACTTTCATGCTACCTGATTTTTTGGGATGGCAAAGATACAGGTTGAAGGATTAAAATGGAGGAACCCTGCCTGCCGGACAGGGTTTTAGATAATTTTTAAAAAATGAACGTCCGATGGTATTTTAATCCACCGGACGCTCCAAAATCAACTATTTTTTACTGATTCGTTTTTACTTCTTCAACAGCTTTACAGTATAGAGGTTGTTGTTCAGCATGGCCTGCACAACATACATACCCCTGGGCAAATTTTCAAGCTGATCAATCATGATGCTGTTGTTTCCGGTGTTCACCGTAATATTTTTTGTTCGGATCTGCCTTCCGGAATTATCCATCACCCGCAATTCCCCTGCTCCCTGTTTATCAGAATACAAATTCAGAACGGTATAATTATCTACCGGGTTCGGATAAACCGAAACACTTGTTTCAGGCTGATTCAGTTTTACAGGAACAATCTGGCTGTACACAAACTTTCCGCTCTGGTCAACTATCTTCAGGCGATAATAAATGATGCTGGTATTTACATTGTACAGCTGGTCGTTGGTTGTATAATTATGAACCGGGTTAGCAGACTGACTGGCATTCACCTGACCGACAGAAATAAAATCTGTGGCATTGGCACTTCTTTCCACTTCAAAATAATTTGCATTGATCTCGTCGGTCGTTGACCAGGAAATTTTTACATTATTGGAAGATGCATAAGTAGCATTGAAATCAAGGATCGTAACCGGCAACACGATGGACTGACATATCCGCATATTGGGCGGCAACTGTGCGAACGGAACGGCGGATGTATATACCCCGTTTGTTCCACCAACTGCACCGTAATTATCCGTAACCGAATTTCCGAAGCTGGTACCCGCAGCACCGCCTGTTACAGAAGTAGCAGCATTTAATGCAGCATTGGAAAAGATTATTCCGCCGCCGCCGCCGCCACCGGGACCATGCTGGGTAGCATCCTGGTTACCTGGAAAGTTGTTGGCACCATCGGCGCCGTTTGCGATGGCCGTGATACCAGCATGACCGCTGTTTGCATAGATCAGGATACTGCCGCCTGCACCGCCGCCGCCGGATCCATCGATCGATACGGTATTGTTCGCAAGGGCGCCCGAAGCGGTGATCGTGCCTGTACCTGATATGGTCAGTGCATTGATGATCACCATTCCGCCTCCGGCTGATCCGCTGCTCGCGAATCCACCGCCCGGTGTACCAGTTGAGTTATTGGATGAACCGGAACCAGCTCCACCACCCATAATCATCCTGCTTGGGCTGGAATAATTGGTTGTCGGGCTATAAGAAGAGAATTTAGTTCCTCCGATTCCTCCGGATACTTTAAAGGAAGACCAGCCATTTCCACCCAATCCGCCGGTACCGCCATTTCCACCACCGCCACCGCCGGCATTCTGATCATTCGAAGCAGGATCACTGTCTGTGGCCCCGCCGCCGCCATTACCCGGGGCACCTC
Organism: Puia sp.; assembly: GCA_035648455.1. Taxonomy (GTDB): domain Bacteria; phylum Bacteroidota; class Bacteroidia; order Chitinophagales; family Chitinophagaceae; genus Puia. The sequence goes on from DASRLM010000157.1 coordinate 2,872, forward strand.
TGGCGTAACTTCCGCCCGGATAACCTTCTACTATAT
>DASRLM010000158.1:0-3196 GCA_035648455.1 Puia sp.
ATCCAAACGGGAAAGGGAATCTATTCCAGGGTTTTCGATGCTTACATCAGCCCCGTATTTGGTTTGTACTTTTTTAAAATAATCCTTTGTCGCGGTTTTTTTTATTTCCTCCCTCAATTCATAAGACTCTTCATTCCCCATCGTTGTTTGGAAACTTCCGGCCGGTATTCCTTTTTCATCGTTTGAAATAAATACGCGGGTGAGTTTCGATTCCATTACGGAATCCGGCGAAAGGTCAAGGATATATGGTTTTTCCTGATTGATGATCCGGGCCTCTCCATTATAGCAATCGGTAACGAGGTGTCCAAATCCGCAGAGAGGCACACTGGCATCCAGCGTGTACCGTTTGTTACCGGCATTGGCCTCACAGATTACATAATTAAAGTCTTCCATTAAAGGATAGCTCTGATTGGCCACGCCATTGTCCCGCGTGCTTAAAATGACCGGATCAGCCGAAATATGCGCCTGACGCAGCATGGCCGTCAGTAATAAATTGATCTCCGCCACCGTTCCGCCTTTCTTTTTGTAAACATCTTTCAGTGAAGACTGTGCCCAGATACTCTCATGTCCTGTGCAGGAAAAATTATCCCTGACAAACGAAAATATCTTCCGGATCTTTTCTTCATCGGATTTACAGTCTGCCGTGCTGACTTTTACGTCACTGGCCATCCAGGAATTATCATAATTCAGCTTCATGCCAAAATCTTCATCATCCATCATTTTTTCCGATGCCTTGAACCAGTCATTCAGGTAATTGTGTCTTTCGGATGTTTTTGTCCACTGAATATAATTCAGCTGGAAAGACAATTTTGACGTGTAGTTATCCAGCGTGGTCGTGTAGGGTTCTTCTTTTAATGACGGTACATTTTTCTTAACCCACCGCTGCTGATGGGAATCTCCGGACAAGTCATAAAAATCGTCCGATTCGGTACCGTTATTCTGAATGATGGTAAAATGCTGGAAAACTTCTTTGGCCGTGTTGACATCAAAATGATTATCTCCCTGCATCCGGGTTACATAGTGAAATACGGGGGGAACGGTGGTTTCGTATTCACTCCACAACCTGGGATAGGATCCCTGAAAACTCCAGGATCTGAGATTGAAAAAGAAATCCGACTTGATGGTATAGGTAACGTCATAAACGGACCCTTCCCGTAAATCAGGCAGCGTAAATTTTTCAATGTCGCGATGTTTGTCATAACGTTCTTTAAAAACAGACTTTTCATCCAGTTTGGTTTCCGTCACCCGGCCGTTATCCAGGTTGAAGGTGGAACCTTTAAGGTCAGTTATCTTTTCTTCGTCACCCTTCCCGTCATGATATAACCAGATCCTGTGATCAGCAATATCAAATCCGTTTTTATTCAGGATCTTCACCCGCATGAACCGCGTAAAGATCATGGTCATTCCAGACTTCCGGTTCCCTTCAAAGGAAGTTTTTCCTATATCCGCAATGATAACAGCATTGGATCCGGAATCAAATTTTTGTTTCGAAAGGTCAAAATCTGCCGGAGACAGCTTTCCGAACTGGATATCCAGCTTATCCTGCGCCCTGAGCACCGGCTGAAAAAAAATGACAGAAATACTCAGGAAGATCCATTTTTTGCTTTTCATGATGGTTGGGGTTAAGGGTCAAATCAGTTGCTGAAGGAGGTTAATTTTTTTTGACCAGCACAATCCGGGAATGGTCGCAATTGTATATCCGGTTATAAAACTTAACCACTTCATCGTATTCCTTTCCCGGAAACCGGCCGCGGTATTGTTCAAGCTTTCTGTAATACACTATTTTATCCGTCGCAACAACGGTTTGGGACGTAAACTTCCCAAACGGGCTTTGAAATACCACATCGGCGGGCTTGGATTCCGTTTCATATCCTCCGGGAATAAGGATCTGAACAGAATCCACGTGACTGTACTCCTCATTGAACTCAATATCAAATTGCCGGTCTTTATCTTCCATCAGCTTGGTGGAAGAACGCGAAAGGATATCCGGATTAATGAATATTCTTTTACCGCTCACCTGGGCATAACTGTTTACAATCAGGTTGAGGGATTCCTGAATCACAGGTATCCGGTTGCTGTAATCTTTCCGGTAGCTGAAAGCAGTCACATCATAAGTAGGAAGATCAAATTTACTTTTCAGCAACCGCATTTGGTCATCCTTCGAAAGGTAATCAATGAATTCACTGATTTGATCCTGACAGGCGGCCCTGTACCGGGTTTTACTTTCCATCCGGAGACTGCCTTCCGGGTCCAGTTGTGCAGTAATGCTACGCACCTGTATGTTATCAGCCAGGGCATACACCGGTGTATGAACCAGTTCACCACCATTGTCGTTCACCAGCAAACCATACCGGTTGGAAGTGAAATCACTTAAATAACCGGCAGGAAGATATTGCGATGTGCATTCAAGCCAGATCGTGTCTTTGAACAAGGGAACGCAGCAAATGATGTGATTGAACGGGTCGTTGGTAAAATCCCTGACAAAATCCTGTTTTTCCCTGCCACCCCGGATAATTACCGGATATCCTTTAATTCCTGCCTCCTTCAGCAGAGATACCATAAAATTGGAAAGCGCCTTGCAATCGCCGTATTTGTTATGGGCAACATAAGCCGCGTCAAAAGTCTGCCATCCGCCAATCCCCAATTGTATACCTATATAATGGGTATTTTTCTGCAGGTAATCATACAGCACGGACACCTTTTCTTCCGGTGTTTTCAGTCCGTTGATCAACCCATGCACTTTCTCTTTGATCTCCTCCGGTAATAGATCGCGTCCCTTTTGAAGGCTTCCATAGAATTTGGCAAAGTCGTTCCAGGAAGACATATTTCCCTTATACCCTTCCAATTCCACACCTGTGGGCCCCAGCATCAGATAAGGGGCGTACCGAATCGGCGGCGGTGAAAAAGGCACTTCTTCCATAGCCGGAAGGTTCCGTATTTCCCAGGTATAGATTTTCTTATTGCTTTTATCCGACACAGCAGGCAAAATTTTTGCATTCAGCATTTTAAACCTGATCTCATAATCCTGTGGTGTAATAACACTGTATTTGCTGTAAACGACAGAAGACTGAATGGAGGGCTGCGGAAACCAATCATCGATGTGCATGAATCCGTTGATCTCATCCTCCTCTTCAAATTCCACCGTATACGGATAAGTATGACAATAAAAACTGCCTTTCTTGTAGCGGTCGTCGCT
>DASRLM010000159.1:0-2184 GCA_035648455.1 Puia sp.
ATCCGGGATTCTGAACCAGCTTGGCAGTGGTATTTCGTTCAATTTCACTGGCAGGTATTGGAAAAAGATTATTAAATGGCTTTATATCGCCTGCATTATAGGGATTTGCCATTTCCGTTCTTGAATATACCATTCCTAAACGGGCTAAGGTAAGTCTTCTTTTTTCCTCCACCCCGAGTTCACGCATCCGCTCGTCGAGTATATAGTCAATCGTAACATTTCCCGGTGCCACCGGGGAAGCATGAGCCCTTGCCCTCACCACATTGATATCCGCTGCCGCTTTTACATTATCGCCGGCATCCATATACGCTTCTGCACGAATCAGGTAAGTTTCAGCTAACCGGAACATATATTGATCAGCATAAGTGGGGCCTCCGGAAAATGACAACCCACCTCCGCTCACCAATTCGTTGGCCGGATGATTGGCCGGTGTTGTGGCTTTTGATTGGTAAGCATAAAACGTCCTGCTGGGAGCCGTTATACCAGGAGGCGGATTTTCCGTAGTAACTGTTTTTCCATAGTAATCCGGGGTGGCGGGGTTATTATAAGTGTATTGCCTTACAAAATTGTAATTGGAGTTTCGAATATCAGTCGAAAAATCACTTTTCCAAATCGTATCGCTGAAATAGGCAGTGGAAACAGCGACTCCGATCCCGATACCCCCTGTCCAAAAATCATTCGTCGGCCAAAGAAAAGGATGAACGCCATTAATTGTATAACCACCAAACCATGGCAGATGATAATATTCCAACATATATCCGTCTGGTGAAGTTGATGAGTTTCCTCCACCGGGCACATCCGATTCGAACTGAATAACCCAGATAGCTTCTGTATTTCCGTCCGACCTGTTTTGGTTACCCCGTCGAAAGAGGTCCCAATAAACATCCGCCGGTATATTGGTTCTTGTACCAAAGCGATTCGTCATCAACGCCATGGCAGGATTATTAATTACTACGGAAGCTGCCAGAATTGAACTATCATATTTCCCGTCCGCCAAATAGATTTCTGCTAATAAATGCTCAGCTGCAAGGTTCGAGATTTCCCCATCCTGTACGCCGGAAATGTCAGGAAGATTTGCAATTGCATCCGTTAAATCAGCAATCGCCTGTTTATAAACATCGCTTTTGGGTGCCCTGACGAAATCGGTTTTTGGTGCAGTTATCTCATTTAATACTAAAGGAACATCGCCATAAAGGTATGCTAAAGTACGGTAAGCCAGCGCACGGAAAAATTTCGCCTGGGCTTCCACCTTTGCCTGGTCGGCAGCGCTCACCTGCGAAGACGGCAGCCTGCTGAGAATCGTATTGGTTTCGGAGATAATTTTATACAGATTGGTCCAATGAACCAATGGTGCACTACCTGTGGGGTCGAGTGCTGCTGCATAGTCTCCCATACGTTCCGCATCTTTATTTGCCCCGTTATAAATGATATCGGTTCCTTCAATATAATCAGAAAAGGATGGATTGTCTGTAAAAAACTCCTCCCTTGTCAGATTATATAAATTGTAAATGGAAGCCTGAAAATCACTTAACGTTGTGAAAGCCTCATCTGAACTCACAAAATCGAGCGGCTTTTCTTTCAGATAATTTTTACTGCAGGAGAATGCTGTGCATACAAATAAACACATGCATAATTTATAAAAGCTATTCATTGTATTTTTTTTTTGATGAGAATTTAAAAAGTAACATTCAAACCAGCATTATAACCTCTCAAAACAGGCATTCCTCCATAAATCAATCCCTCTCCTGTTTCGGGATCCCATCCTTTCCATTTTGTCCAGGTAGCGAGGTTATTTCCGCTTGCATAGAGGGTAAACCCACCTAAGCCCATCCTCTTTAATACTTTATTTGGGAAATGATACGATAGGGTTACATCCTGAAGTCTGATAAAACTCCGATCCTTATAAATCGCCGGATCAATTGCCGGGATTTGTCCGGGTATCCGATATTCAGCATTCGGATTGGTTGGCGTCCAATAATCTACTTCCGTTGCCCAGTTAGCTCTTACCGTATTGTCGGAACTGGAATTACTTCCGTTCCAGGGATTATTCTGTCCTAAGTAGCCATTCTTTCCTCCCTGAACGGAATTAATAAATACCATCAGCGAAAATGCTTTATAAGTAAATGTATTTTGAATACTAAACCGATAAGCCGGTTCGGTCTTCCCCAGAATAACCCGGTCATT
>DASRLM010000160.1:0-2324 GCA_035648455.1 Puia sp.
GTGCATGATGTGATCATTCAACACTTCTTTAAAAGTGCCATTACCCTGATTGAAATAGAGGTAATCATTTTCATGGAAATCATTTCCCACGTAGAGATCGGGATAACCGTCGAGATTGACATCCGAAGCGCAAATACCCAACCCGTATCCAATAACTGAACTGTTGATCCCGGACTCCCTGGTTACTTCCGTAAACTTCTTACCACCATCATTGCGGAAAAGCCGGTCGCCTGAAAGCGGATTAAATGTTTGCAATTTTTCCTTTCGCGGACCAAAAGTCCCGTTCTGATGTATGGAATGATTCAGCAAATACATATCCAGATCCCCGTCCATGTCATAGTCAAAGAAAACAGCCTGGGAACTGAATAAAGAAAAATCCAATCCATATTCCTTTGCTTCATCTTTATAATAGGGAACGCCATTTTTATCAATCCCCTGACAAATAAGGAATTGATTGTGGCTTTGCAGGATTTCATGATTGCCAACCCGGCAAATATAAATATCCAGTAAACCGTCATTATTGATATCCACTACGGAAACGCCCGTCGACCATCCGTGATCTTCCGGTATTTTTGCTTCGGTTGTTACATCTTTAAAATGAAGATTACCCGTATTAAGGTATAATTTATTATCCCCCTGGTTGGCGGCAAAAAATAAATCAATCCGGCCATCATTATTAAAATCACCGGCCCCAACGCCGCTGCCATTATAGAAATACATATAATTAAACACGTTGAACTCGCTGGTGGGGGTCAGCTTGTTACTGAAGTCAAGACCAGTTTTATCATGCTCCAGCGTTTCGAAAACGGTGGCCTCTTTTTTTGAATAAGAAGAACAACCTGGCAAACAGATGATTCCAAAAAATACGAAAAGGTAGAAAATCCTGCACTGGAACGAATTCATATAAATCGAATTATCAGACAATGGTCTTAGGGCATTAACTTTTCCTGACGGCTATTAACTTCGTATAAAACGGGAATTTCATCATTCCGTAAAAACAATATATAATTCTTATTCTTTCCTTTCAATTCCGAGATGTCCCTGATCTGTCCTTCCAGTTGTAGGCCGGAATGAACCGGACTGATCCATGAAAAATCTCCATTCCCTTTATTTAATAATATATGACCAAAACTGGCATCCAGCCGGCCGAACTGGGGAAGAAACCCAAAATCATTACCACCCAAAACCAGATCCATTTTCCCATCATGGTTAAAATCAATACAATGAATGGCATTCACGGAAGAAAGCTGCACCTCTGCCGGTAACCTGTGGATTGCAAACTGACCATTCCCCTGATTAATGGCAATAATGGAACTTGTAAAATTAAATGCTTTTACCAGGCTGCTTTTAAGCAACGCCGACGGGAATAAATCCTGGATTGTTTTCTTTGCGTATTCGGCATGTTTCAGATTTTGTCTTTTTAGCAGCGGGATCTGCATTTCCATATCGTGTTTCAGAAACACAGGCAGGTCCCTCCCGTCCACAGTACGGGTAAGCACTTTATCCACGATACCATTTTGATCAAAATCATTTATCCATAATTTCACAGGACTTGCGCTATCCGGATGGAGATAGAAGTTCTCTCCGATATTTCCCAGAATCAAATCCTGTTTCCCGTCTCCGTTCACGTCTGCTACAGCCATGGATTCCCACCATCCGTACAATTGATTCAGATTGCTGCTGACTTCCACAAAACGATCTCCTTTAAACGAAAATATCCGGGGGCTCATCCATTCTCCGGCAACGATTAATTTTTTTTCGCCATCGCCCGAGATATCTGCCCAAACAGCAGCAGTTACCATTCCCAGGTCAGCAATATCCTTGTTTTTGGTTTTTGCAATATCCTGAAAATGTCCATGGCCATCATTGATAAAAACGGAGCTGGCCGGTGTGGATCCGTATTCCCTGGGTATACTTCTTCCGCCCACAAACAGATCCATATACCCGTCGTGGTTGAAGTCGCCGGCAACAGCAACGCCCGTATTCACACCATTGTTCGTACTGGAAAACGCATTGACGTCCAAGGTAAAGTTTCCTTTCCCATCATTTATAAATAACCTGTTCTGCATTTCACTGCTATAGGGCGGATGACTGTTTCCTCCGGGTCCGATAAACAAATCCAGGTCACCGTCGTGATCGGCATCGAAAAATAATACGGCTTCATCCTCAAAATCAATAAACCGGTCAAAGGCGGGTTCCGGTTTTTTTTGAAATTTACCGGCCGCATCCTGTATATAGACCTGACCCGGATGTCCGGGGGTTCCGCCGATAAAAACATCATCAAGACCATCTCCGTTTATATCCCCAACCGTGGATTTCGGGCC
>DASRLM010000161.1:0-6322 GCA_035648455.1 Puia sp.
CTTTAAAATGGTTTAACTTTGCATAAAAAAAATCGCTTTTTCACGGAATATTGTTTCAGTCCCGCGTTTCATAGATCTTAAATTAAAAAAAATGTCGTTCCAGGCTTACATAGATAATATTAAAACTAAAACGGGTAAAACACCTGCCGACTTTAAGAAACTGGCTATCGAAAAAGGGTTCCTGGGAAAAGGAAATCATACGCCCACAGTTAAAGCTGGAGAAATTGTAAAATGGCTGAAAGAAGACTTCGGTCTGGGCCATGGACATGCTATGGCTATTTACGCCACTTTCAAAGGAATGAAATAGGAGCGTCTTCATTGGTCATATCTTTAGCCCTTAATTGGAATAAACCATACGCATGAAGGGTAATTTATTTGTTCTAATACTTCAGGTGTTTGTCTTAACCGTAGCTGCTCAGCCTTCGCTTTACAAAAATACCTGGACAAAAGCGCCTGTTCACATTCCAAATGATGTTTCAACCGATGCCCCTTTAATGGGAAATGGTTATGTTACGATGAGTGTTGGTTTTAAAGGCAATTGTTTACGGTATTATTTAGGCAAAAATGATTTTTGGAGGTTACGCTCACAGGCTGAAAATCTATCAGGGCCCCGGGTTGCGGGGTTCTTCGATATAAAAATAACAGGATTTGATGGGGCCGGTTTTTCTGCCGGACAACAGCTCAGCAATGGCATAACCACTTGTCTGTTAAAAAAAGACGACCAGGTTATTACTGCGAAATCCTGGGTATCCGCAACCCGTAATCTGATATTTATCGAGTTAAGCGCCTCAATCAAACCGACAACGATTTCTGTTGATCTGACCGCCCCGGCAAACACGCAGGCCAGATTATCATCCGGGAAAAGCGGTGAAATGGATTGGCTGACCCGTTCTTTTGTTGATAGCGTGGATATAGTTACGGAAGTTGCGATTGCGGCGAGAGCGATTAATTATCCGGCCCCCGGGTTTATCCTGCAACCGGGAAAAAAATTAATTATTGTGCTGGCTGTGGAAAGCAGATTTAAGGTGGGTAAAGTGCTGGATCATGTGATCAATGCTGTAAAATCATTGACTGCTGATTCGTTGCCCGCACTGTTAGCGGAGCATAATAGATGGTGGCATACCTACTGGAACAAATCAAACTTGTCCGTTGAGGATAAGGTGCTGATGAAAGCTTACTATCAGGGCTTATATACCATGGCGGCCTGCAGCCGCGACCCAAAGTTTCCGCCCGGCCTTTTTGGCTGGACAACGGTAGATAAGCCAAGATGGAATGGGGACTATCATTTAAACTATAATTTTCAGGCAGCATTTTATGCGCTTTGCGCGGTCAATCGTGTTCAGCAGGCGGAGCCGCAAGACGGCCCACTACTCGATTTTTTGTCCAGAGCGGAATGGTACGCTAAATATGTTACGGGCACCAGGGGCATTTTGTTTCCGGTTGGTATTGGCCCGCTCGGTATTGAAGTTACCAGGAATTTTACATCGGAGGAATACCAGAAAGCAGGCGATATCGAGCAGGGGGGATTGTTTTTTGGGCAGCGTTCTAATGCGGCTTACGGGCTTGTAAACATGGCGCAACAATGGCGATGCACCTACGATCTAGCATATGCTCAAAAGATTTACCCTTACGCATTGGAGGTTGCAAACTTCTGGGAGGATTACCTGAAGCTTGAAAATGGGAGGTATGTTATCTACAACGATGCTATTCACGAAGGTTCCGGCAAAGATAAAAACCCTATACTGTCGCTTGGATTGGTTCGGAATGCTTTCAACCTCGTCATTGATTTGAGTTCCGCATTAAAAGTGGATGAAAACAGGCAAGCCAAATGGAAAGATATTTTGAACAGGATCGGCGAATATCCAACACAAATAAGAGCAGGTAAGAAAGTGTTTCGGTATACGGAGGAAGGGCTCGACTGGTGGAACGATAATGGCCTGGGCATTCAGCATATCTATCCTTCTAACGGGATTACGTTAGACAGCAGCCGCGAGTTATTGCAGACCGCCCGTAATACTATTGCGGACATGCATCGCTGGCAGGATATCAATACGAGTAATAGTTTTTTTATGGCCGCCATCCGGGTAGGATTCGATCCTGCTGTCATCTTTGCCGAGCTTCATAAATATGCATTACATACTTACCCCAATGGCTTTCAACTAGACAACCCCCACGGCATTGAAAATAGTTGTACGGTTGCCAATGCGCTAAATGAAATGCTTTGCATGAGCGTGGGCAATGTTATTCGTTTGTTTCCTGGTTTGCCCAAAAAACAAAAGGCTTCGTTTACCAATGTCCGAACCTGGGGCGCATTTTTAGTGTCTGCCAAAGTAACGGATGGTGTTGTATCGAACGTAAAAATTGTAAGTGAAAAAGGCAGGTGGTGCACCATGATCAATCCATGGCCCAATAGAAAAATAAGTTTATTGCGCAACGGAAAACAGGTTGAAACGCTGAGTGCCAACAAGCTTTCATTCAAAACATCGGTGAACGAAACAATACGAATTAATAATTCGAACTGAATATATATTTGGATTTTCTTTTCAAAAAGGCACCAGATGAAACTCAATCATTTACTATACCGGGCGAGCCTTTGGGCTCTCCTGGGGCTGGCGGGCATTGTTTCTGTCCAGGGACAGTCTGTAACGCGGTCCATCCGTACGCCCGAATACCGCGCTTTGCAGGAGCAGCTGTCAAAGGGCTGGAATACCTGGTACAACAACAGTCTCCTGTCGTGGGTCCTGCTGCCGCAGGGCTTTTCCATCAATCTTTGCCTGGACCATTATGAGGATGGGGATTATTTGAGGGAGGCCGTAAAGGCTTCACCCACCCAGCATCGCCCGGAAACGGTGGTGCCCGGTCTGCGTTCGGACGACGGCAGTTATACGTCTCTGCGCGTTCGTTTTCGTGATGCCGAGTTCACGGTGGAGAGCGGCACCGATGGAGGAGACGAGTTGATCCTCGTGACGCCCCTGAAACCGGTCCGCCAGATGCTTGTCGTCGAGGCCGGTATCCAATACAGTTGGGCCGGCCAGGTTAATTCGGAGGAGGCCGGCGCGGCAGGGAGCGCGGGCGACCGGAAGCTGCTGTACCGGTCAGGCGGAGCAGTGCTGGAGGTCGGCAGTTCGGAGCCGCAATCACCCAACGCCTATGTCGTCAGTTCGGCGCCTCATTTCTGCCTTATGTTGAACAAGCCGGCAGCTATATATTCTGGCAGGCGCCGCAGCCTGGAGGAGATCCGGGCTTTCCTGGATACCCGACGTCAGGCGGAGGAGCGGCGTGGCCAGACTTTTGGAGAACTGTCCGATTGTTTCCGGGCGATGCAGACGATCCTGGCCTGGAATACGATTTACGACGGAGCCAACAATCGGGTCATCACTCCCGTGAGCCGGTTGTGGAACCGGGGCTGGGGCGGTTTTGTGCTGTTCGACTGGGATACCTATTTTGCCGGGTACATGTGTTCTTATTTCAACAAGAACCTGGCTTATGCGAATATGGTGGAGATCACCAAGGCGATATCGGCGCAGGGGTTCATTCCCAATTACCAGGCGCCTTTCGGGAATTATTCCTGGGATCGTTCTGAGCCGCCGGTGGGCGCCATCCTGGTCCTGGATATATACAAGCGTTACAAGGAAAAATGGTTCCTGGAGGAGGTCTATGACGAACTGCTGGCCTGGAACAGGTGGTGGGCGGAACATCGAAACATCAAAGGGTATCTTGCCTGGGGATCGGACAATGTGCCCGATTCGCTCGGCATGAACGATAAGTTCAGTATCGTGGCGGCCCGGCTGGAATCGGGACTGGATAATTCCCCGATGTATGACAGCATACCTTTCAACGAAGCGACGCATACGATGGAATTGGCCGACGTAGGGTTGATGAGCCTGTATGTTGCGGATTGTCACGCGCTGGAGGAGATGGCGGAGGTGCTTGGGCGGAAAACGGAGGCCAGGGAACTTCGGGAAAGAGCTGGAAAATATGGCAAATTGCTGGCCGGTCTGTGGGACGATGAAGAAGGCATCTTCCTGAACCGGCGGACAGACACAAACCAGAAGTCCTACCGCCTGTCGCCAACGCTTTTTTATCCCCTGCTGGCGAAGGTCGCTACCCAGGCTCAGGCAGAGCGGATGATGAAGGAGCATTATTTCAACAGCAACGAGTTTTATGGAGAATATGTAATGCCATCTATTGCCCGTAACGATCCTGCCTTTCACGACAATGACTACTGGAGGGGAAGGATCTGGGGGCCGATGAATTTCCTGGTCTACCTGGGTATCCGGAACTACCAGCTGCCGGAGGCGAGGGCGGACCTTGTGAAGAAATCAAAGGATCTGTTGATGAAATCCTGGAAGAAGGACGGTTCGATCTTCGAAAATTATAATTCGGTGACGGGGCAGGGAGATGACGTGAACAGCGCCGATGCATTTTATCATTGGGGAGCTTTGCTGAGCTTCCTGTCCATCCTGGACGGGGAAAACCTGCAAGGGAAATAGGAAAAACTGTCAACCATTTGGCTTTTTTTCCGTGGAACTTTCAGATTGAGAAGATATGAAAGGAAATTAATCGTGGCAGGGGAGCTGGCTACTAAATGCTGGGTAATTTCATGATATCGAAAATTGTGAAATCGGTATAAATAATTATCCTTTTACAAAGGTCTGAACGGTCTGGGCACCGGTCTGCGCGTTGATGGTATTCAAAAAATATGTTCCCGGGCGCAGGCTGGAAATATTCATCGTGGTCCGGTTGATGCCAATGGTCAGGTGGAGTTCGGTCGTCATGATCAACAGACCGGAAAGGTTTAAGACGCGTATTGATGCCTGGGTTTCCATTTCGCTGGTCATGGTGCAGGTCAGCGTTGAAATGGCAGGATTCGGAAAGATGCCCGTTGTTCCCGGAACTGTAATCAGATTGTTGTTCAGCGACACGATGGATGAATATTCGATATGGTTGTCGAGATCGACATGCTTCAACCGGTAGCTTACGTGGGCCGCCGGTGTGTTCCCGTCGGTAAACGAATAATTATGAGCCGCGCTGGTATTCAAAGAGCCGATCACGCCGACAGAATCAAAATCTACTCCGTCGACGGAACGCTGGATAATAAAGTACCGCCCGTTAAATTCTTCCTGGGCGATCCAGGTCAGGTGCGCGTTGTGGCTGATGATGGAACCATCAAAATTCGTCCATTGAACGGGTAAGACGACCACTACCGTAAGGGTCTTTGAATAAGAAGCCATGGTACAGATGCCGTTGGAGAGCGCTGTGCTCACCGTTTTGACGCCCAGGGTTGACCAGGTGATGCCCGTTGGTAAAGCGTTGGTGGAAGTCGACGTATTAGCGCCTGAAAAAGACCAATTGTAAGAAGCAGTTGAAGGCGCATTGGTAACGGAAAAGGCGGCCGGGTTTGACAGGGTGACATTTAGAGGGCCAGCCACCGTAAGGGCGTTGGTGGAGGCGGGCGCTAATTCGATATCCCATACAATCACACCGTAGGTGCTGCTGTTGTTATTGGAAAGAAGCTGAATATTCACCTGTTTGTCGGCGGAACCAGATGGAACGGAAAAAGTAAAACTGATGTTCTGAGCGGACCAGCTGGTGTTGGTATAGGCCTGTATATTATTAACGTAATTGGTATTGGACGTCATCCCGGTAACGATCACCTGCAGACCCGGATTCGCCGGTGTGCCGCCGCCGGTCCTTCTGCTGGCCTGAAAGGTCAGCGTATAGCTAAGACCGGAAAGGATGCAAACTTTTTGATTGATCGTGCGTTCCACATCAAGCTCGGTGGAATAAGCGGACGAAGTACCGCCATAAACGGATTGAGGATTAATCTCGATGCTGCTGCTGGTACTCCAGCCGGTAGAAGACCCGCCGTCAAAATTGGAATTGACCACGAGGTTTTGCGCATGCACCCCAAGGGCGGTGGTCAGCATCAGAAGATTGCAGAGAATGAATGTCTGGCAGAAAAAGAACTTCGGTGTAGCGTAACTGCTTTTCATAAAATAGGGATGACCCGCCAAAGCAGTATTCTTTTGTCTAATCTGTATACCTGATGATATAAAAGCAAAAAGCTACATGTCCGTAGCTTTTGCCGTCCAGAGCAATATTTTAGGGTTTAGGGGTAATTCCGGACGTTCAACTTGTTCTCAGCAGGATACGGATTAAAATCGGTTTTCGGTTTTCAAAAGGATCTCTTCGGTTCTTCTTTGGATATTGGTTTTAACTGGTGTAAAACTGCAACGGAACCGGGGCAAATCATAATCCTTTCGATGAATGGAGGAAAAATGGCGATCAGGGGGAGATATTGTTCGCTGAGTGTGTCCGG
>DASRLM010000162.1:0-2129 GCA_035648455.1 Puia sp.
GTATATAGAAATGCTAAATAAACCACCTTTGCGTTTCACCCATACCAAGAACACATGAGTTATGCTTTCCGGGAAGACAGGTACGATACCATGGAATATCGCCGGTGCGGCAATAGCGGATTAAAGCTGCCCGCTGTTTCACTGGGGCTCTGGCATAATTTCGGCGATATAGACCAGCAGCAGAATGCGAGGGATATATTGCGACTGGCCTTCGACAAAGGCATCACCCATTTTGATCTTGCCAATAATTACGGACCGCCTCCAGGATCTGCCGAAGAAAATTTTGGTAAGATCTTTAAGCAGGATTTTAAGGATCACCGGGATGAACTCATCATTTCCACCAAGGCGGGATGGGGTATGTGGCCAGGCCCCTATGGTGATCTGGGCTCAAGGAAATATCTGATCGCCAGCCTGGACCAAAGCCTGAAACGCATGGGGCTGGAATACGTGGATATTTTTTACCATCACCGTCCCGATCCCGATACCCCACTGGAAGAAAGTATGATGGCGCTGCACCAGGTGGTGCGGCAGGGAAAGGCGTTGTATGTGGGCATATCCAGTTATCACCCGGAAGAGACCGCAAGAGCGGTAAAGATACTCCGGGACCTGGGTACACCCTGCCTCATTCATCAGCCCAAATATTCCATGTTCGACCGATGGATCGAAAACGGGTTGTTGGATGTTTTAAAAAAAGAAGGGGTGGGTTGTATCTGCTTTTCGCCGCTCGCGCAGGGCATGCTGACCGATAAATATCTCCATGGAATTCCGGCAGGATCCAGAGCCGGAAGTCACCGTGGGAACGGAGCCATTGAAGAATCAGCCCTTACACCCGAACGGGTGGAAAAGGCACGTAAACTCAATACCATTGCCGGCAAACGCGGACAGAGTCTGGCTCAGATGTCGCTATCCTGGGTGCTCCGGGATCACGCCATTACTTCCGTCCTGATCGGTGCAAGTAAACCCGCACAGCTTACCGATTCCATCCGCTGTCTGGAGAATTATACTTTTAGTAATGATGAAATCAGTGCGATTGATTCGATACTACGTTAATTTATTTTGTTGACGGTTGACGGATGACAGTTGACGGACTTCATGTGTGGATTCGTAATAAAAGTCCGTCAACTGTCATCCGTCAACAATTAATACGGAGATTTTAAACCTCAGCCCCTAAAAGATTTCCCCCAGATTCACAAAAAATCCCCTCGATCCCTGTCTGCCCCAGCCATAATCGATGGAGATGTTGGTGCGTGAATATTTATTGAGTTTGATCCGGAGACCCAATCCTCCTGCAGGTGCTGCAGATTCGAACCGGTAGGTGTTGATTTCTGAAAAACTTTCGAGGTTTCCAAACAGCACCATGCCCAGCAGCCCGTTTTTTGTAAGGCGGATGCGGTATTCCGCTTCTCCATCCAACATGTTGTTGCTTCTGAAACGTCCCTGGATATAGCCCCGGCCCGTATTGTAGGATTTATCCCAGCCCGTACTGGGCAGCATGAGATAAGGTGGCCTGCCACCCAGGGTGAACCAGTTATAACTCCAGAGTGCCACTATATTGGAAGAACTCGCAGGGAACCGGAAATAACCCCGCCATTCCAGACGCAGGGTGTTCCAGTTGGCATCGGATCCAAGGAATTTAAGCCGCGGATTTATAGAAATATTGGCGAATGTTCCGGAATAGGCATTGATGGGATTGTCCCGCGTATCCCGGAGCAGGTGAAACATCAGACCGGAAGAAAGGGTATGACCCATATATCCGTATTTTTCAAAATCAGTAACGGGAGTGACATGCGGAAACGCTTCCCTTACTTTCCAGAAATAATCGAGCGAATAACCGCCACCGGCATATACATTGGGCGCCAGTTGGAAAAGTATGGATTCGTGGAATTTTAAATATTGGAAATCGAGCAGGTTTTCATTTGCCGGATTGGAATGCATGCCCAAACCGTAAGTTATAGAAGGATATTTCAAGAACCGCCAGTCAGAAATCAGCATGGCCCTGTTGTGGCGCAGGTAAATGACCGACTGGAAAGGAAATATGATCTGGCTCTTTTGGGTATAAGAAATGCTGGCGATCACTGTGGAGGGTAAAATACTGTCTTTTTTTCTTCTTTTATATACCACCATATTGG
>DASRLM010000163.1:0-7278 GCA_035648455.1 Puia sp.
TTATTTTTAAAATACATAGTGGGACTGAATATTCCGGGAATCGGCGAACCTCATCCATGGCATGAAGTATGTAATCTATTTCTGTAAAGATAATACGATGCCTACGAACCGACTGACCAATTCTGTAATTGCCGGGCCGGATAATCCTTCGCCAAAACCGCCGCCGGAAATGCCGCCGGTGGAACCGGCTCCCATTCCTCCCACAACCGATCCGGTACTTGTTCCGCCGCCGGTACGTGCAGGTGTTCGAAGATCTGGGTTGATTCGATAAAATCCCCTGGCGGTGTGCTTCCGGGCTTAATAATTATATTTGGCGGCGCATATGGGAGTGGATTATTTTCTGGGAATAGATATCGGGACGACATCAGTAAAAGCCATTGCTTTTTCTGCGGACGGTAAAGTACTGAATGATCAGTCTATGGGGTATGGCTTATACCACCCTGCACCGGACCGGAGTGAACAGCATCCGGATGAAATACTGCATGCCCTGTTTCAATGTGTGGAAAATAATCTTCATCATTTTCATCAGGAACCCCCGGTCCTGATCAGCTTTAGTTCGGCCATGCACAGCCTTTTGGCCGTTGATGATCGTGGCAACGCCATTTCCGAATGCATGATCTGGGCCGATAACCGCGCGGCGGATATCGCCTCCCGGTTACTCAGGGAAAACAAGGCAGAGGATCTTTATCTCAAAACAGGCGTTCCCGTTCATGCCATGTCCCCGTTTTGCAAACTGCTGTGGATAAAGGAAAACGACCCGCTGCTCTTTCAGCGGGCTTTTAAATTTGTGGGTATCAAGGAATATGTTTTTTATAAATTATTCGGAAGATTCGCCGTGGATTCGTCTTTGGCAGCCGCCACCGGACTGATGAATATAAAAACCATTCAGTGGGATCCGGATATACTGGAAGAAACCGGCTTACGATATGAGCAGCTTTCCCCGATTGTACCTATTTCTGAAATATTCCGATCTCCGGAATTATTTCCCGCGCTGAAAAATACAGCCTTTGTTATTGGCGGAAGCGATGGGGCCATGGCCAACCTCGGAACCGCTTCTCAAAATGACCATTTCCTGGTGGTGAGCATAGGCACCAGTTGCGCGGCGCGGGTGCTGGTCCGGGGCCCTGTTACTGATCCGCGCATGCGCAGCTTCTGTTATCATGTTCAGGATGATCTTTATCTGCAGGGCGGAGCCGGCAACAACGGGGCGATCGTATTGCAATGGCTCAGGGAAAAGTTTTTTCTTTCCGAACTGGAATTGCCGGATTTCCTTGCCCGGGGTTCCCTGGTGCCTGCCGGAAGTGACGGGTTGATTTTTCTGCCCTATATTTTAGGTGAACGGGCGCCCTTGTGGAATGCTTCGGCCCGGGGTGTGCTGTTTGGGTTATCGGTTAACCATACCCGTGATCAGGTGATCCGGGCCGCCATGGAAGGCGTGGTATACTGTGTTTATGCAATAGGCAGGATCATGCTCGAAAAAAAAGACATCCGGCAGATTTTTGTTACGGGGGGTTTCGCCCAAAATGATCTTTGGGTTCAGATCCTTGCGGATGTTTTCCAGCTTCCGGTTGTGGTTTCGGAAACCATCGAAAATGCCGCCTGGGGTGCGGTAAAATCGGGCATGGAAGCCCTGAGAATAAAGACGGCAGGGGAGGGGAGCGTTTTGAAAAAAATATATCCTTCAGCTGAGGTCCGGGAACTTTATCAGATGCAGTTCAGTAAGTTTGAATATTTATATAGTGTTCTGAAAGAATTATTTTAAGGGGGAGAATATATGATCTTTCGTTATCCCCGGATGTTCGGAAATAAAAAAGGGGTATATGGAAATATACCCCGTAAACGACTGCCATCTCATCTAACTTATCGCAGAGGTCATGAGCGGAATTGAACCGCCGTAAAAGGTTTTGCAGACCCTTGCCTCACCGCTCGGCCACATGACCCTGAGGAAACAGACCGCAATAGTAAAACATTCTTATTAGTCTACAAAATAAGTAGACTTAATAAAAGGGAAAACCGACGGTTATTTTAAAAAGGATGGGGTTAGTTCCTGAACACGTCCGGATGTTCCTTAATTTTGGCCATTAAAATCAGGAACGTGGATATCCGGAAATTATATAAACCCAAAGGATTTTGCCCTCCGTTTTTTCAGGGTTATCTCAGCCAGGTACCGGACGATGGCAACCTGCTGATTCACCTGGAGGATATCATGGCCGACACGGAGGAGCTGGTGAATGAGGTTTCTCCCGAGAAATTAGATTTCGCCTATGAAAAGGGAAAGTGGACGGTAAAGGATATCCTTGTTCATTTATCCGACACGGAACGGGTTTTTATTTACAGGGCTCTTCGTTTTTCCCGGGGAGATGAAACGCCTTTACCCGGGTTTGAGGAAAAAACATTTGCGAACCATGCAGGAGCGAATAAAAGGGAAATTACAGATATCATCCGGGAGTTGAGCCTTGTCCGGCAGTCCAGTATTGCTTTTATCGAATCACTGACTGAAGAAGCGCTGGAGCGAAATGGAACGGCGGGTGGGAACAGCGTTTCCGTGCTGCTGCTGGTGAACCTGGTATACGGTCACCATAAACACCACCTGAATATTATTTACGACAGATACCTGAAAGGATAAAAATGATGGAGAAAGATAAAAAGCGCATTTCGATAGGCGTGGATATGGATGGTGTGCTGGCGGATACACAGGCTCATTTCATCCGGTATTATGAAAATGAAACCGGAGTAAAAACGGATCCGGAATCCATGCTGGGGATTCCGGAAAACGAGGCTTTCCCGGATAAAACAGCCGTTCAGCGATTTGTCCGCATGCCCGGTTTTTTCAGAACCCTTCCCCTGATCCCCGGCGGGGGTGAAGCCGTTCGCCGGCTGATGGATGATTTTGACATATACATCGTTTCGGCGGCGATGGAATTTCCACTCTCGCTGTATGAAAAAAAACAATGGCTGGAGGAACATTTTCCATTCATTTCCTGGAAGAATATTGTTTTTTGCGGTGACAAGCGGATTATCCGGACGGATTATCTGATCGATGATCATCTCAAGAACCTGGATCATTTTCAGGGAACCCCCATCATGTTCACCGCTTCCCACAATGTGCATTATACGCATCACCGGCGCGCAAACAACTGGCAGGAGATCATGGTATATTTTGAGAACCTGAAAAAAGCACCCGTGGTGTAAAATCCGACTTTCCTTTTCAGAATATCATAACCAGTGTTCCGCAGATGATCAGCAGGGCACCGATGGCCGATTTCCAATTCAGGGCTTCACCTAAAAAAACAACGGACAATATTATAGTAAGTGCAACGCTGAGTTTGTCGACCGGTGCCACCTGGGAGACCTTCCCCAACTGCAAAGCTTTGAAATAGAATATCCAGGATAAGCCGGTGGCCACACCGGAAATAATCAAAAAGAACAGGTTCTGTTTGGATAGTACGGCGATACCCTTGTATTCTTTTTTGAAAAAAACAATTCCCCAGGCAATCAATAAAATAATAACCGTCCGGATAGCCGTTGCCAGGTTTGAATTAACCCCGGTCACGCCGATTTTTGCAAAAATTGCCGTAAAGGAAGCGAATACCGCGGAGAGAATGGCATATACCCACCACATATCTTTATTTTAAAGGTTAGCGAAAGAACCGTTAGCGGACCAGGAATTTCAAACATACCGGGTTGGGTACGCTTAACTCATTTCCCGTAGCTTTTAAAAGGCCGGTGGACGGATCAATGGCAAAAATGACAATATTGTCGCTATCCTGATTGGCAGCCAGCAGGAAACGGCCTGTGGGGTCGATCGCGAAATTCCGGGGATGTTTTCCGTTTACGGATATGTATTGTTTGTTGGTCAGCTTTCCATCCGGAGAGATTGAAAAAACGGCTATCGTATTGGACAGACCGCGGTTGCTGGCATATAAAAACCGGCCATCTTCGCTAATGTGTATATCGGCACCGTCAGCATTGGCTGTAAAATCGGCGGGTGTGGTCCGGATGCGCTGGAAATGATCCAGTTTACCCGAATTCTTATCATAATGAAATGCGTCAACAGTACCGGATATTTCAGAAATCAGGTATACAAACGGTTTATCGGGATGGAAGGCAATATGCCGGGGTCCTGAACCGGGCTCAACGGAAACAAAGGAATCGGTGGCTTCCGTTAAAGGCATGGGCTGATTCGGATCAAAACGGTAAATATGTTCCTTGTCCGTTCCCAGATCAGCCACATAGAGAAATTTTTCATCCGGGGAAAAAATAGTGGAATGCACATGGGGTTTTCCCTGGCGTTCCTTTAGAAAAACAGGCCCGGAGTGCTGTATTACCTGAGCAGCGGGAGCGAGGGAACCATCGGAATTAACGGGCAGCGCAGCGAGACTTCCGGAACTGTAATTGGCAACAAACACCCATTTTCCGGTTTTGTCTATCGAAACATAACAGGTGCCTCTTCCCTGGCTGGACTGTGTATTTAAGGAAAGCAACCGGCCCGTTTCGGGGTCAAAGGAATAGGCGCCCACCGAGCTAAATGGTCCGCCGCTTTCATTTGCCGAATAAAGGTGCTTCCCGTCGGGTGCAATGGCCAGATAAGACGGATTATCGGCTTTCAGGGTACTGACCTCTGTAGCGGTTCCTGCGGCGGTATTAAAACGATAAACGTAAATACCCTTGCTTTTTCCGCTGGTATAGGTTCCCACAAACAGGTAAGGATCCTGGGAAAAAGACGGGGTGGTGGCGGCTAAAAATAACAAACCGATGATCCAGCGCATGGAAAATGTTTTTAAGGATGAATACCTGCAATTTACACTAAACAGATTAAGCACCGACGCAATAAACCCAAGGGGTAAAAGCGTTATCTCTTCCTAAATCCGATCCCCGATGAAACATTTTATGGGCAGCCTGCTGCTGCTTTGTACCGCCTGTCATTCCATGCCCGGCGGAATACCGAAAACCGCTGGTTCCGGCACGTCCATTTCCCTTACGGCCAGCATGGATTCAACCGGCAAAGAATATACATCCCTCGCATCGGTTAAAGTGCCGCAGCCGGAAATCATTCTAAAAAAGAAACAAATACCGGTTTTGTGTTACCATCAGATCAGGGACTGGAAGCCTGCCGACTCCAAAACCTCAAGAACCTATATTGTACCTCCTGTAGCTTTTGCTACGCAAATGAAGATGCTGGCCGACAGTGGGTACCACAGTATATCCCCGGATCAGTTGTATGCCTATCTGATCAGCGGTGCGGCGCTTCCTTCCAAACCCATCATGCTGACCTTTGACGATACCGACCTGGATCAGTTTACCGTTGCCTATCCGGAAATGAAAAGATATGGGTTCAAGGGTCTTTTCTTTATCATGACGGTTTCCCTGGGACGTAAGCATTACATGAGCCGGGACCAGGTGCGTCAGTTATCCGACGAAGGACATACCATCGGATCTCATACCTGGGATCATCATAATGTAAAGAAATTTGCCGGCAACGATTGGATTACCCAGATTGAAAAACCCACGAAAGAACTGGAAAATATTACCGGTAAATCCATCCGCTATTTTGCCTATCCATTTGGATTGTGGAACACCGCTGCCATCCCCGAGTTGAAAAAAAGGGGTTTCCTGGCAGCATTCCAGCTCAACGAAAAACTGGACCCTTCGGATCCCTTATACAGTCTTCGCCGCATCATTGTACCGGGAACCTGGAACGGATCCGTGCTGAATACCTGGATACAGCGCGATTTCTAATGGATTTTTTCCAAACTTACTATCTTGCCGGTCTATGATTTCGCAGGACAAAGCCCTGATGTTCCGCAACCGGCTCAGCAAGGTTTTTCGACATGTCAGCAAACTGGCCAAACGCCAGTCGGTGAGCTGTTACCGGATCTATGACCACGATTTACCTGAATTCCCCTTTTGTATAGAAATATACGGCGACTGGCTGTATGTAGCCGAATATCGCAGGAATCACCACATGGATGAGGATGTGCATGACCAGTGGCTGGTTGCCTGCCAGGAGATCATTCATGAGATTACAGGAGTGCCCGCAGGCAAGATGGTAATACGCACCCGCCAGCGCAAGGCAGGCCGGCTGGATCAGTATCAGAAACTCGATGATGAAAAACAATTTATCCGGGTGAAAGAACAGGGTTTACAGTTTAAAATCAACCTGACTGATTATCTGGATACCGGATTGTTCCTGGATCACCGGATTACCCGCAATATGGTCAGGCAGGAAGCAGCCGGTAAAAAGGTATTGAACCTGTTTTGCTATACCGGCTCCTTTTCAGTTTATGCAGCGGCTGGCGGCGCTTCAGAAGTGGTATCCGTGGATCTGTCCAAAACCTATCTGAAATGGGCAACCGAAAATATGGAACTGAACGGTTTATATGAGGCATCCCGGCATGCCTACGTGCATGAAGATGTAAAACAGTATCTGGAAGCTGTTCCCGAAGATTATTTCGATCTGGTGATCATGGATCCGCCAACTTTTAGCAACAGCAAACGGATGGTTGATTTCCTGGACGTGCAAAGGGATCATCCCCGGATGATCAATCAGGCCCTCAGGGGAATGAAAGCCGGGGGGCTTCTTTATTTCAGTACCAATTTCAGCCGTTTTCAAATGCATGCCACTGAAATACCGAATGCTGTCATTAAGGACATCACCCGGTCCACCACAGCATTCGACTTTCAGGGTAAACTCAGCCGGTATTGTTTCCTGGTTACGAAACTGCCGCTGCAGATCTGATGAAATATTTTTACCGGCCCTGGTGCTTACAGGGATTTGATCAGCAATCCGGTGGCGATGACCAGGCCCAGCAAATGGAATTCGTGCTTTTTTGCAGCATTGAATAAAATTGTAACGGGCGGTTTTAAATCACAGTTGACTAGCATTTTTCTGAATACGTTTGAAAATAGTACTCAACTGGATGTTATAGTGGGCCAAAAACCATATATAGGAGGTGCGGCAGAGGCGGCTCACACTTTTAGTACTATAAGTGGTGATTATTTTAAGGCGCAAATTTGGATATCTTCTACGGTATTGGCTAATGCCAGTCAGGAATTTGTGAGTGAAACAATTTTTCATGAATCGATTCACGCATATCTAGACGCAACTGGAACAGAAAGTGCTGTAGTTGAACACATAGCAATGCTTACTGGATGGGTCGATTGTGAATTGGCTGCCTTGCAGGGTGAATATAATTCATTATCTCTGCACGATGCACTCTGTTTGATTTTAGGAGGATTTGGTGACACCGATTATTTGGACCCAACAATGTATAATAG
>DASRLM010000164.1:0-2144 GCA_035648455.1 Puia sp.
CATTGTTTACATAATAAATCTCGCGGTGTTCAGGATGTTCCGGTCCTTTCCCCAGTAAAAGACCGGACACGGACTGCCCGTCGAGCGTACGCCCCTTTGGAAGCGGAGCATTCGTCCATTCAGCAAGGGTGGGTAATACATCCAGGTTACTGATCATAGCCGTTAGGGAAACATTTACCGGCGTATGATCTTTCCAGTAAACGATGAATGGTTCCCGCACACCGCCTTCATAGCTCTGTCCTTTGCTGCCGCGAAACACGCCGGCAGTACCGGCATCCCAGTGTTTTGTTGCGCCGTCACCAGACATGCGGGAAGGAAATTCGATCCACGGGCCATTATCGCTTGAGAATATAAAGAGCGTATTATCTGCAAGGCCCTGCTGCTCCAGCACTTTCCAGATGTCACCGAGACTGGCATCCAATTGCTCAATCACATCACCCAGGTGACCGCCATCTGACCTGCCCTGATTTTTCACAGATGATGCAAACGCAACGGGTAAATGCGGCATGTTGTGCGCGAGATACAGGAAAAACGGTTGATCTTTTTTCTGGTCCTTAATGATCCGTATGGCCTCTTTGGTATATAGATCAACAATAGATGAATCGGCCGGTCTGATCACTTCAGGAGTATGGTTCCGGAATATTTTCAAGGTGGTATCCGTTTTCACATAGGGGGCACGGTAATCATGACTATATAATAATCCATAGTAAGAATCAAACCCCTGTGCCATGGGGTGATTGTACGGTTTGTGATCACCCAGATGCCATTTGCCGATCATGGCGGTTCTGTAGCCTATCGCCTTTAGCATTTCGGCAATCGTCACTTCCTGGTCCGGCAAACCCAATGCCGATCCGGGCGGAATGGGATAAGGCAGGTTCATCCTGGAGGCATAACGGCCGGTTAATAAGGAAGCCCTGGATGGCGTACAGGACGGACTGGTTACCACGTAGTTCGTTGCCCGGACACCCATCTGCGCCATCCTATCCAGGAAAGGCGTTTTAATAACCGGATTACCATAGCACCCCAGGTCTGAATAGCCCATATCATCGGCCAGCACAAAAATAATATTGGGCCGCTGTTGTGCACTTGCTACCACAGCAAAAAGCAAAGCAACAGGAACGAGCAGCCATTTACCAAAATTTGTTTGCATGGAATGAATAATCATAGAAATCATTTCGAAAAATACATCATTCGCCTAATAGGAAAAGAATGAAAAGCTAAGGAAAAAATGGAATAAAATAACGAGATTGGGTCCGGGCAAATTACTTTACCATGAAAATAGCCACTTATAATGTCAACGGCGTCAACGGACATCTGCCGGTACTCCTCCGCTGGCTTGCGGAAACCACTCCGGATGTCGCCTGCCTGCAGGAGCTAAAGGCTCCCCATGAAAAATTTCCGGAGAAGGCCATACTGGATGCCGGTTACCAGGCGATCTGGCACGGGCAAAAGAGCTGGAATGGCGTAGCCATACTGGCGCGCAACACAGAAATCAAAGAGATCAGGCGGGCGCTTCCGGGCGATCCGGAGGATATCCATAGCCGTTATATCGAGGCGCATATCCATGACCTGGTGATCGGTTGCCTATACCTGCCCAATGGCAATCCGGCTCCGGGGCCTAAATTCGACTATAAACTAAAATGGTTTGAACGGCTGACCATCCATGCGGCCGGGCTCCTTGCCTCCCGCAAGCCGGTGTTACTGACCGGCGACTTTAATGTGATGCCCACTGAACTCGATGTTTACAAGCCGGAACGCTGGGTGGATGACGCCCTGTTCCGGCCGGAAGTGCGCCTGGCTTTTAAAACCCTGGTAGCGCAGGGATGGACGGATGCCATTCGGAAACTATATCCTGAAGAAAAGATTTATACTTTCTGGGATTATTTCCGGAATGCTTACGGCAGGGATGCCGGCTTACGCATTGACCATTTCCTGCTGAGCCCGCACCTTGAACCCCGCCTGTTCGGCGCCGGTGTGGACCGTCAGGTGCGCGCCTGGGAAAAAACCAGTGATCATGCGCCGGTTTGGATTGAATTGAATGATGTGTAGCGAAGGGTTTGATGAATGGCTATTTGACCAGCATGTACATTTAGGACATAACTGATTATGATGAAAAAACTGATCTTCTCCCTGTTTATAATCAT
>DASRLM010000165.1:0-2691 GCA_035648455.1 Puia sp.
GTATTTTTTTCATGATGCATTTTATTAATAACCCAAAATTCGGTATTTTTACTCACAAATAGTAAGCACTATACAATTTGTAAGTAGTAACCTTTTGGTTAGTTAAAAGAAAGACAGCATGAAAAATAAGCCGGAAGAAAAAACTAAAATGCAGGGCAACCAGTGCTCGGCGAGCCTGTCGGCGATCGAAGATACCTTGTATGTCTTCGGCGGAAAATGGAAATTAAAGGTCATTATCGCCCTGAGAGAACAGGGAAGCATGCGCTTCAATGAAATGCAACGAACGATCACCGGTATTTCTGCAAAGGTGTTGTCCGATGAATTGAAGGAACTCGAAATGAACGGTTTTATAAGCAGGAAAGTATATACGACAACCCCGGTCGTCGTAGAATATGGACTTACCCCTTATAGTGATACGTTACAGACCGTCCTTAATGCCATGATTGACTGGGGAACTGTGCACAGGAATAAAATAAAAACTGACGCGAAAAAAAAGAGGCTGGGTACTTTAAAAAAAATATAATCGACTCGTTGACCAATACGGTAATGGATTCCGAGAACGGATCAATCAAGAATGGCGTTCTGCAAATCGGCATCGTCTATTTATTTGGGAAAAAATAAACCGGTTGCATGAAAAGGAAGAAGGGGTCCTGCTGGACCCCTTTTTCCTTTTCATGATCTTCATTCGGTCCAGCTTTTTAAATATCCGGGATTTTCTATTTCCAGGGCCGCCGCCGTCAACTGCAGGGGATGAAAGGTATCGACCATCACGGCCAGCTCTTTGGTTTCCTTCGTTCCAAGGCTCTTTTCGACCGTTCCCGGATGCGGCCCGTGCGGGATGCCGGCCGGATGGAGCGTAATCATGCCGCGTGACACAGATTTCCTGCTCATAAAATCGCCGTCGACATAGTAGATCACTTCATCGCTGTCGATATTGCTGTGGTTATAAGGAACCGGAACAGACAACGGGTGATAGTCGAACAGACGCGGTACAAAACTGCAAACCACAAAGTTGTTGGCCTCGAAAGTCTGATGCACGGGCGGCGGCTGGTGAATCCGTCCGGTAATGGGTTCGAAGTTGTGCACGGAGAAGGCATAGGGATAACAGCAACCGTCCCAGCCGATGGTATCGAAGGGATGATGGCCGTAGTGCATCCCGTACAACATCCCCTGTTTCTTAATCCGGATCAGAAAATCTCCGGCCTGATCAATAGCGTCCACTGGTTTTGGCACCCGGATATCCCGTTCGCAATACGGCGAATGTTCCAGGAGCTGCCCATATTTACTCAGGTATTTTTTAGGATAGCGGATCGGGCTAAAGGACTCGATAATGAACAACCGGTTTTCTGGATTATTTGCGTTTTGTCCACCATTAAACCGGATCTGGTAAATCGTTCCACGCGGAATAACCAGGTAATCCCCGTAACCAAATTCGAGTTCCCCGTATTGGGTCAGGAGTTGGCCCGCGCCTTCGTGGACAAATATGAGCTCGTCCGCATCGGCATTTTTGTAAAAATAATCTTCCATGGATTGCAAGGGCGAGGCCAGCGAAATATGACAGTCCCTGTTCACCAAAACAGGTTTCCGGCTGTTTAGGTAATCCTTGCCTGGCAAAACTTTAAAGCCTTCCAAACTGCGGTGCGCCAGCATTTTTTCTTCGGCGATGCGCGGGCAGACATTCAGCGCGGCATCAGTCTGCACAATCTGGGTAGGCGGATGAATATGGTAGAGCAGGGTATAGTCATTGGAAAAACCTTCCGTGGAAAACAGTTCTTCTGCATACAATTTGCCGTTTGCCTGACGGAATTGCGTATGGCGTTTGGGCGGGACGGAACCCGACCGGATATAGTGCGGCATGAGGGTGTGTTAAAAAATGATAGATTAAAGTTGGAACAGTAAACGGGGCGGAGCGGGTAAATCAGCTTTTATCCATGGCCAGCGCAGCGAGCAGGAAGCAGTATTTCCAGCGGCGCTTGTCGATCCAGTACGTGAAGTTGCGGTGAAAGGGCATGACTGAAATTACAAAATATTTTTGAATCTGAATTTTTCTGCTACATTCGTGTCGGCGATTTACTTTCAGAGCATGAGAATGGTTCAACCCGAACGCTAAAAATTTATATCATGCGACCCGACCATCCTTTTAAATTATTTTCTGACCAGCGGACCCATTACGTTTTTCTGCTGGAGTCCCTGGCAACGGACGCCAGGCCTTAATTTCCTGTAAGGCCATTTCTCTTCTTTAATCATTCATTCACTCAATTTATGGAACCTGATTTCCTGCCGCTATACGGCACGGACTATATCGAGTTTTATGTGGGCAACGCCAAACAGGCGGCCCATTACTACAAGACGGCTTTTGGTTTTCAGGGGATCGCGTATGCGGGACCGGAAACCGGTGTGAAAGACCGGACGAGCTATGTTGTCCGTCAGAACAAATTGACCTTCGTTTTTACCTCGGCGCTAAGACCAGATAATGAAATTGCGGGTCATGTGGCCAGACATGGGGACGGCGTGAAAGCCATCGCGCTGATGGTGGATGACGCCGATACCGCCTGGATCGAGACCCTGACACGGGGTGCTGACAGTTATATGAATCCGAAAATCCTGAGCGACGAACATGGCGACCTCGGCATGAGCGGTATCTGCCTTTACGGGGACACGGTCCATCTGTTTATCTCCAGAAAGGATTAC
>DASRLM010000166.1:0-2455 GCA_035648455.1 Puia sp.
CAGTAAAAACAGAAAGATCCTTCCTGCAGATGGCAGTGATGAAATCTTTCTTTAATCATAAATATGCGAAGTAAAGTTGCGGAGAAAATACTGGCTGAAACCCCGGACGAAGTGAGGATTTTTGTCCGGCAGTATACCAATATTGTTGTCAGCATACACGAGCTCATGCAGTTAAAAGGGTTTACGCAAAAGGATCTGGCCATCAGAATGAATAAAAAGCCTTCGGAAATCAACAAATGGCTAAATGGCAATCATAATCTGACACTCAAATACATTGCTAAATTAGAAGCTGAGCTGGGCGATTCAATTATATACATGGTACAACCGGGAGGCAGAAAGCAACGGATATCTTAAATGTCTCACGAGCAAGGAGCTGCCAAGCGCGCAACGCGGGGGTGCAATTTGAAATCAGGCGACGGTATGGTCGCCGTTAATATTTTTGGACAGTAAGCGGGTTGTCAATCGCCTGCCCGCGCAGTGCAAGACTGCCCAGGCATAGGACTGGTAAAATGGTGGCTTTTCTTAGTAACAAGCTTTAAATGAACAGGCGTCTTCCCCTTTACCATTATTGATGACTTCCCTCAAAGCTCGCTTTTGGCATCTTGCTGGTATCCGGCATTGGCATTGGCATTTTGCTGGTGTCCGATGGCTGACCCGGCACGGTGTCTTTTATGGTAATAGTGGCAAAATGACTTGGAACGGTAGTGGTTGTCTGTGACGCTGAATTCACGTAAGAGCACAGCATAAAAATCGCTGCAGCAGCGATCAACAAAATCTTTTTCATAATTTTTTGTTTTAAAGATGACCAATAGGAGATACAGGAAAATATGGTGCCACGGCGCCTGTATTATCTTTCATGACTTATTCTCCAAACGACATTACTTACGTCATCCGAAATCAGCATCGAACCATCTTGCAGACAAACTATTCCGACAGGTCTTCCATGCACTTCGCTTTTACTCAGATCATTTACAAATCCCGTCAGAAAATCTTCGGGTAAGCCATCGGGTTTACCATCTTTAAAGGGAATAAAAATGACCTTATAACCGGACAAAACAGAGCGATTCCACGAACCGTGCTGGGTAATAAATGCCCCGTTGTGATATTTTGCGGGGAATTGATGCTGTCTGTAGAAAGCCAATCCAAGAGAGGCTGTGTGAGATCCCAGCGGAACGTCAGGAATGATGGATTGTTCTACTAAATCAGGCCTTGGGTTATTTTTCATTCGGGGATCAGGATGATTTCCAAAATAGGCGTACGGCCAACCGTAAAATCCGTTTTCCTTAACATGGGTAAAATAGTCAGGAACCAGTTCGTCACCTAATTCGTCCCGTTCGTTGACAGCAACCCACAAGGTTTGCGTGCCGGGAGCCCAATCCATTCCGACAGGATTTCTCAATCCACTGGCATACAGCTTTTGGCCACTGCCATCGGGATTGACTTCCAGTATTTCAGCTCTTCCCAACTCATTGGCCAGACCCTTTTCAGCTATATTGGTTCCGGATCCGATGCCAATATAAATTTTATTCCGGCTTTCATTGGTTATCAGATTTCTGGTCCAATGCCGGTTGTATTTGCCAGCGGGCAGGTCGAGGAGCTTTTTCCCTTGTAAAAGAATCGCGGTATCACCCGGATGATAATCAAATTCCATCAGGGCATCTGTATTGCCCACATAGAAATGGTTACCCAGGATCAACATACCGAAAGGCTGATTAAGTTTCTCTAAAAAAACATATCGTTTATCCGGTATGCCATCCTTATTTGTATCCCTGAGCATGATAATCCTATTGGCACTTTCGCCGATATGCTGTGTTTTTATTTTCCTGGAAATTTTGGCGCCCAATTTCATAACGCCTTTTAAAATCGTGTTGGATTCCGCAATGAATATATCGCCGTTTGGGCCCTGATATATCCAACGGGGATGACTAAAACCGTTAGCAAAAAGGGTTACCTTAAATCCCGCGGGAGCGACCGGATATTCACCATCTTTCCAACCGACAACCTTACTGAAATTTTTAGCCGAACCCGTTGAATAGGGTTTCGGCAGGGCATCAGCAACATATCCTTTAGTATTGACTGATCCACCATAAGAGCCCTTGTTGAGTTTGCGTGAATCACATGCTGTTCCAAGGATTAGCAAACTACAGAAGAAGACGAAAAATTTCATTGAATATATTTTAATGACTGTATTGCTGTTACCCTAAAAAGGCATGCCAGCCCGGGCAAAATCTATAAATTTGGATTGAAGTGGCATAACATAACCACTTTCAAGACTCATGCCTTGCCGGAGGGATACAGCCATTGACCTGTTGGAATCCTGGTCGTCGGCTCTGTAAACCGTTTCTTTTTCATAAAGGTTTTGATTGTTTAATGTTAACAATTCCGTCGTCCTGGTAACAATCTTAAATTTGGGACTGGCTGCAAAACCATTCATACATTCAAGTGATCCTTGTAT
>DASRLM010000167.1:0-4516 GCA_035648455.1 Puia sp.
TTAAAGGCACATCAAAAGGCACGACCACCGATAACAGCGGGAACTTCACGCTCACGGCTCCGGAAAACGGCACGCTGGAAGTCACTTACATCGGTTATACCACCCAGGAAGTGAATGTCAATAACCAGTCTGTCATCAATATTAAAATGGTATCCTCTAAAAAGATCATGGATGAAGTGGTGGTGATCGGTTACGGAACGGCCAGTAAGCGGGACCTCACCGGATCTATCATCAAGGTAGCCGGTAAAGAAGTGGCCGACAAACCAAGTATCAATCCGATAAACTCTCTGGAAGGTAAAGTGGCCGGGTTACAGGTAATTCCAACTGGCAGACTCGGAGAAATGCCTGATGTTCGCATTCTCGGCACCATCAGTAAAACACAAACAGCGCCCCTTTATGTAGTGGACGGCATATTCAGCGACAATATTGATTATGTAAATCCTTCAGACATCGAGTCCATTGAAGTATTGAAAGATCCCTCTTCACTGGCCATCTTTGGGGTCCGGGGCGCCAATGGGGTTATTGTAGTGACCACCAAATCCGGAAAACAGGGTCAGATGGTCGTCAACTTCAGCACGTCGGTTGGCTTTAAACAGGTAGTTGACAAAATAAAGCTCACCGATGCGGCCGGTTATAAATCACTGCTTACCCAACAGTTCGTCAACGACGGGCAGGCACCTTATGCTTACTGGGACAAATACACCGGTAATACCGACTGGCAGGATGCCATTGAGCAAAAAGGCGTTTTAAATTATAACAACATAAGCATCAACAGCGGCACCGATAAGAATAAATTTTACATGGGCCTTGGGTATTCTACCGAAGAAGGCATCATAAAAAATGAAAGTTTAAAGAAAATCACGCTCACTTTCAAAGACGAATTGAAAGTATCAAGATTCATCAAGTTAGGATTTGAAGTGATCGGCTACCAAAGCAAATTGCCGCCACTGACCGATTTCGGAAATGCGATTGCCGCATCACCCAACATTACGCCATTCAATACACAATTCGGCGTGTATAACCAGACACCCTTTCTTTTACAGGATGCCCAGGTGGATAATCCCTTAAGGGCAGTAGAAGAATCCAAAGGCCAGGACTTAAAGAACTCCTACCGGGGTGTAGGTAATGTATTTGCCGAAATCAATTTTTTGCGCAAGTTCACGCTCCGCGCCACGTATTATGCAGACATTGGTTATGATGATGAAAGAAAATATATTCCACTCCAGAATATGTATAATGCCAGCGTAGATACGATTGTGGCCGTAACCACCAAAACGGCCGTGGAGCAGTATAATACCAGGAATACCAAATTTCAACAGGATTATTTGCTCACCTATGCCAACAGATTCGGCGGACACAGCCTGACCATCCTGGGCGGTTTTTCAACCGTTTATAATAGCTATCAGCAGGTGAACGGGCGGGTGACCCAGTTCACGACTGGCAATGCGCTGCCCATTCCCAACGACAGCCGCTTTTGGTATCTGGACAATTTCTTCGCGGATCCTTCTTCAAGAACCATTATCAACACAAAGGATCCCCTGTTTGGCCTTGTGACCAATATTCCCCTGGAATGGGAACAAACAACAGTTTCATATTTAGCCAGGGTGCTCTATAATTACCAGGGTAAATATATTGTGAATGCATCCTTCCGCAGGGATGGTTCTTCCGATATTTCACCCAATCACCGGTTCCAGAATTTCGAAGCTGTTGGCGCAGCCTGGGATATGACTAAGGAAAACTTCATGTCCAGTCAAAAAGCATTTGACTTTCTCAAACTCAAGGGATCCTGGGGCATTCTGGGTAACCAGTATACCGGGATACACTATCCTTTTGATCCGCTCCTTACAGCAAGTTCTTCCGCGGTATTCGGACCGGGCACGAATCAGCAATTACTTTCAGCCTATCAGCCGGCATTTTATGCTGACCCCAACCTGAGATGGGAAACAGTGACTGCTACAGAAATAGGTGTTGAATTCGGTATTTTCAAAAACCGGTTAAATGTTGAAGCGAACTACTATAATAAGCAGACGGATAACTTACTTACGAATTACCCGGGAGCAAATGGGGCAAGACCCGGCATTACCAATGCTGGCGGTATCAATAATAAAGGGATAGAGCTTACTGCTGGCTGGAGGGATAATATAGGTGGTGGATTCAGTTACTACATCAATGGTAACCTGACCACGCTGAAGAACAGGGTAACGGCCTTATACAACAACACGCCCATTTATGATGGCCCCACCAGGACTCAGGTAGGAGATCCCATCGGTTCCTTTTTCGGTTATGAGGCCAACGGAATATTTCAAAATGCATCTGATTCCGCAAAATCCCCTCAGTTCGGCGCTCCGTCCAGACCGGGAGATCTGAAATTCAAAGATATCAACGGCAGTGGCACCATCACAGACAGCGACCGTGCCGTTATCGGAAATCCGACACCCAAATTGATCTATGGCTTTTCGGTCGGAATCGCTTTCAAAGGCTTCGACCTCAGTGCAGATTTCCAGGGCGTATCCGGAAACCAGATTTTCCGCAACTGGGGTAACGGCGCTGGTTATGCGCGCCTCAATTACCGGGCCGCACGCCTGAATGCATGGCATGGAGAGGGCACCTCCAATACAGAACCGATCGTTAGTGATGTTGATGCCAACAACCGGGAAAATTCTACCTACA
The DNA here is from genome assembly GCA_035648455.1 of Puia sp. GTDB lineage: Bacteria > Bacteroidota > Bacteroidia > Chitinophagales > Chitinophagaceae > Puia. The sequence goes on from DASRLM010000167.1 coordinate 2,671, forward strand.
TGATCGAGAGTGGTTCCTATTTTCGAATCCGGAATTTGCAGATCGGTTATAATTTCAAAACGGAAATGCTGTCAAATGTTCATATCAAATCATTCCGCATATATGTAAGCGGACAGAATTTGAAAACTTTTAAGCATAATTCCGGTTTTACGCCGGAACTGGGCGGATCGGCAACCCAGTTTGGCGTTGATAATGGAACCTACCCGGTTCCCGCCATTTACACAGCCGGAATAAATGTTAATTTCTAAAATTGCCAATATAAAAGCAAAAGATATGAAAAAGACGATGCGGATATGGCTCATTGCAGTAGCGCTACCGCTCCTGTACGGGCAACTGGGTTGTAAAAAATTCCTGGATCGCAAACCGCTGGGTGCCGCCATAAACGGAGACGCCGGCGGCGGCGGTGCGCAGGCCCAGGTGTTTGGCCTGTATTCATCTACCCGGTTAGATGGCATGTCGGGGCTGGCATTCCTAACCATGCATGCTGCCCGTGCAGATGATGACTTCAACAGTACCGCGGGCGATGGATCGGATCAGCAGGACATAGTGGATAATTTCAACTATATAAAGGACCATTGGTCACTGAATTCCCTATGGGACGATCATTTTGCCTTTGTTCAGCAGGCTACTGCCGTTGTTCACGATGTGGATTCTGCTTATTCCAGCGATCCGGCAAGTGTTATCAATGAGGGAGAAGCCCGGTTTCTGCGCGCCGTCGCCTATTTCGACCTGGTGCGCGATTATGGCGAAGTGCCCATTCTTGATAAGAAAGTATATAGCAACGCTGATGCGATTGTAGCCAAGTCTTCTATTTCTGATATATATGCCTTTATTGATGCTGATTTGCAGTATGCCATCGCACACCTTCCTGTATCCTGGTCGTCAGAGTATTTGGGACGGGTAACCTCAGGGAGCGCAATAGCATTACAGGCAAAAACCTATTTATACCGGCAACAATGGGCCATGGCATTGGCCAGCGCGCAAATGGTTATCAATTCAGGATTATACAGTCTGGATCCTTCCTACGCCCATGAATTTACAGAAGCAGGAGAAAACGGACCGGGATCCTTGTACGAAATACAGAATTACGAAAATGCCAATGGGTCCGTGGGCGGCGACGGGTCCTATTCAAATGCCTTACCTCAATATCAGTCAGTCAGGGGGGCAGGTGATTGGAATTTGGGCTGGGGCTGGAATTTACCAACGGCTACATTAGTAAATACAGCTTATGAACCAAACGATCCCCGTAAAGGAGAAACCATCCTGGTTTCCGGAGAGCCGGATAATTATTTTGGCGGAACTACCTACGGCGTATCCCTCCCGGCATCGGGTACACCCTACTGGGATAAAAAAGTTTATTCGGATCCAGCCCGCAGGGCAGCCACGGGGGACAAAGGAAGTCTGTGGCTGAATACCATCTTACTGAGATATGCCGATGTATTGCTGATTGCTGCAGAGGCTGCCAATGAAATGGGCAACAGCACCGATGCGTTGAATTATCTGGAACAGGTCAGAGCCAGAGCGAGGGGTGGAAACAATGCAGTACTCCCGCCGGTAACGTCTACGGATCAGGCCACCATTCGAACCGCCATCAAAAAGGAACGCCGGGTTGAATTTGCGATGGAATTTGAAAGATTCTATGATCTGGTCCGGTGGACGCCCGCCACCGACGGAATAGACGCCCCCCAAGTGCTCGGTCCGCAAGGCTATAAAGCGAAGAATGCATTGTATCCGATACCGCAGGAAGCAATAGATAAATCCAATGGTGTTTTAGTTCAAAATCCGGATTATCCATAATCTTTCTACAGATCCGCTTTGCTCTTAATAATAAAAGGGTTGTATATTC
>DASRLM010000168.1:0-14474 GCA_035648455.1 Puia sp.
ACAGCATCCGAACCACATAATAAACGGCACATGGCTTCAGTTATCATTACCGGAGGAACCGGACTGATCGGAACCGCGCTCTCCAAATTATTGGTATTGCAAGGGCATTCCGTCGTTATCCTTTCGCGGGATCCGGCTTCGCACAGGAGGCCATCACCTTCCATTTCCTATGCGGCCTGGAATATTGATGATCAGTCCATCAACGAAGATGCCGTCAGCAAAGCAAAATACATCATCCATCTGGCGGGTGCCGGGGTAGCGGATAAAAGGTGGACCGATAAAAGAAAAAAAGAAATTCAGGAAAGCCGTATCAAAAGCGGCAACCTGCTGGTGAAGGCGCTGACGCAAATTCCCAACCACGTGGAAGCCGTGATCAGCGCTTCAGCCATCGGATGGTACCGGGAAAGCAGCAGCGTTCAAAGTATAGAAACCGACCCGCCGGATCAGGGGTTCCTGGGTGAAACCTGCCGGTTATGGGAAGAACATATTCAGCCGGTAACAGCCCTCGGTAAGCGATTGGTCATTCTCCGGTCGGGCATTGTACTGAGTAATGATGGTGGCGCATTTCCGGAATTCAGGAAGCCGGTTAAACTGGGCATTGCCGCCATCCTCGGCAATGGCAGGCAGATCATCAGCTGGATACACCTGGATGATATTTGCCGGGTATACCTGGAGGCCATGATCAACCCGAAATGGACAGGGGTTTACAATGCCGTTGCGCCACAGCCTGTCACCAACAAAACCTTTATGATCGAGCTTGGCAACAGGATGAAAAAGAACTTTTATATTCCCTTTCCGGTCCCCGAATTTCTACTTAAGGCACTGTTGGGGGAGAAAAGTGTTGAAGTGCTCAAAAGCAGCAACGTCAGTTGCGATAAAATAAAAAAACAGGGCTTCCAGTTTATATATCCGACGCTGGACGCGGCGTTTAAGGATCTGCTGCGTCGCTAAGTGCTATAGGAAAGTCTTTTTGTACTTGTGGCTTATCCAGGGCACTTTAATTTTTATTATCCTTCCTCAATTTCGAATCCGGTATTTTATTCCCCGGCATACTGGTAAACAACGCGGGATTCACTTTAGTGGTATCCCCCTGATAAACCCAGGTGATGTGATTTACATATTTGTTGAATACCCGGTTCACATCCGCTAAACTAACCTTCTTCAAATCCTCATTGATCGTAAGCGACCGTCTCCAGTTGTTATGTTGTATCTCATTTGATGCGAGGGAAGCGGCCTGGGCAGCATTGGTTTCCATCGTGTAATAAAACCGGGTTACATAAACGTTCTTTCCATTCTTCACCTCGTCAGCAGTAAAGCCTTCTTTTTTAATTTTATCCACGACCTGGTCAAAAACAGATATGTATTTGTCCGGATTAGTTGTTGATACGATCACACTGGTGGAAGGCGACAGGCCGCCGTCAAAGCGAACGATGGGCGCATAAGACAATCCGTTGTTGGTGCGCACTTCCAGGAAATGCCGGTCGTAGAAGATCCTCATGGCCAGCGTATACGCATTGTAATCGGGAGATCCCGGCTGGGGCCCGCCTGTTATGCCTTCTATATAATTGGTGGCCACTTCTTTTTTCTCGGACCGGAATGTATTTTTCGTTGGCGTATAGCTATACCGGGTCAGTTTGATCTTTTTCCCGTCGGGGATATGAGCTGTCAGTTGCTGCAGCATTTTTTCCAGCAGGCTGCGGTCCAGATCAGCAACCACAACGATCAGCATCCGGGAGCGGGTGAGCAGGGAAGTATAGTAGGCTTTTGTTTCCGCAGCGCTGAGCTTGCTTACACTTTCTTCAGTACCCTCCGGATCTTTGGCATAATCTCTCCCGGCAAAGGCGGTTTCTTTAGCCAGTTTGTTTATGGCATTATCCGGCCGCGATGCCTGCGATTTCAGGGTATTGATGGCATCCTGCCGGATACGGTCAAATTCAATACTGTCAAAACGCGGTGTGGTCAGTGCATCCACATACAGGGGCCAGACTGCATCCAGATCGCTTTTAATACAATTCAGCCGCAGGTCGGCATAGTCCATGCCCGAGCTTCCGCTGATTTCTGCACTCACTTTATCCAGCTTGTCTTTAAAACTGTTCTTATCATCCCTGGCTGTTCCGCATTCCGACAAAGCATTCATCGCCAGGCTTTCTATGCCTGCTTTTTCTGCAGGATAATTCTGAACGCCAGCTTTCAGGATGGTTCGGATTTCTACAATTTCATTGCCGCTGGGCTGAACGATTACCTTAATGCCGTTCACTGTCATTTCATAGGGGTCCCTGGTTTGTGCAGCCGACTCCAGGGTCATCGCCAGGAAAAACAGGCTGCTGAAAAATATTTTTATCATCGGTTGCATACGCATGATTGATGTATTAGAAATTATAATGCGGGTTTGAAATCCGCAGCGGCATTGAATTTTTTATTCATGGCGGGGTTGATGATCATTCCGGCCACATACGGTTTCCCCGTGATGTACCGGTTCACAAACCGCTTGATATCATCGCGGGTTATTTTCTGGCAATTGTCATCGTAATCGGTGAAATAATCCAGCGATGTGCTGCACCAGGAGCTGGTAAGCGCATCAGGCAGCCGGGATGGTTTTTCTTTTTGCCGGATGGATGTGCGCCGCAGGATCTGTTTGGCATCCTCCAGCTGGGCGTCCGTAAAATAATCGTCGTTTCCCCATTGTTTAACCTGGTTCAGCACTTCATCGTTGAGTGCTTTCAGCTTATTGGGATTGGGCATCAGGTATAAAAAAACCGGGCCGACATATTTACTGGTCAGGTATTGCGCCGATGCAATGCTGGCCAGCCCCTTATCCACCAGGGCCTGCTGCCATTTGGAGGCGTTCATACCCAGTATCGTAAAAAAAACATCGGCTGCCACCGTTGATGCGGAATCGTGCCGGGAGTCGGGGCCCTGCCACCAGTACATTTCCAGAGGCGTTTGGGCTATCGTAGACTCATTCACAAAATATTCTGTGGAAGAAAGGGGCGTGAATTCCGGGATCGGAAATTTAACCTGGGGGTCAAATCCGCTGGATTCCCAGCTGCCAAAAATGTTTTGCGTCATCGCAAAGGCCGCTTCGTGTTTTACATCTCCGCAGATCACCAGGATGGAATTGTTGGGGAAATAATATTTATTCTTGATGATCATCATTTTTTCCGGTGTGGCGGTATTGATCACCTCGTGTATGCCGATGGGGTTTTTCCGGGTCACCAGGTCACCCCAGAGTTTTTTCTGGCAGGCCAGAAATAACTGGGACGTCGGATCGCTTTCAAACCGTTGGAATTCGCCGTCCACAACAGGCCTTTCTTTTTGCATGTCCTCCACCCGGTAAATCGGAAAACGGATGGCAGCATTCATGAAGCGGAGGCCCGCATCCAGGCTGTCCTTGTCAAACGTAAAAAAATAATTCACCCGCTCCGTTCCCGTGGATCCGTTCCAGATGGCGCCGAGTTCCTGTGTACGTTTCAGGAACTTGGCCTGGTCGGGATAATCTTTATTGGCCTTAAAGAACATATGCTCAAACAGATGAGACAGCCCGCTGTATTCCGGCCCCTCCGTGTAAGCGCCGTTTTTAACCGCAATCTGGATGGTGGCGAGTGGAACTTTATTGTTCTCAATCACGACCACCTCGAGGCCGTTGGGCATCTTTTCCCAATAGTAATGTTCGGGAAGCCGGGGCTGGGCAAAACATGTGGCGGATACTAACCCCAATGCCCATGCGAAGATCAATTTGTTCATGAAAGGAAATTTAATTTTACGGATTAAGCAGAAAAAATCACAGATCATTCCTGCGAAATCTCCAGCTGACATATAAAATATACAGGATCAGATAAATCAGGGAAACCGTAATATACCCCGGAAGATGATGTTCCCAGATGGCGGTATGGTCACTGGCGATCATGCGTGGCTTAAAGGGTTGGGGGATCAGGTTGTCGGTCACTTCTTCCGGCAGATAATTTATCCAGTCCACCTTGTATTTATTCCTTCCCAGCACCACCACAAACTGTTCCACGATCATATACAGGAAAAAAATGCCCATGGCCAGTCCGGCCCGGCGGATCGACATGGCTATGATCACGGCGATCATGGAATAGGAAAGCATTTCAATGAAAAAGAAAACGATAAAGCGGAATTGGGGCCACGCCGGACTGGCTGTAGCGGTCTTCTCCGTATAGAAACCAAAATACAGGCAGGTAAAGAGTACGACTACCGTAACAAACAGAGAGAGCAGAACCGTTTCAATGATTTTGACGGAGATAAATCTTCCCCTGCTCCAGCCGTCAATGATGTTCTGCCGGTGGGTTTTGTAAGTGAATTCGTTGGTGAGCAGGGTGATGATCAGGATGGCGGGAATGAACAACATCAGGCCGGCATTGAACGGAACTGTTTTCCACACATTCGGAAAGGAAAATGGACTGCCCAGTATATTCTGACCGTTTACTTTTGGAAAAGTATTGTTGGTCACATCGTATACCACATAATTAAAAGCGGGAATGCACACAGCAATTATGCCCGTCAGGATCCAGAAACTCCGGTAGTTCTTCACCTTCAGCCATTCAATACGCAGCGTATGGAATAATCCATTCATGGGCTAATTGCTTACATTGTTGGTGAGCTTGATAAATTCGGCCTCCAGACTTTTTTTGCGAAGCTGAAGATGATTCAGCACCACGCCCTGGTCGAAACAAAACTGATTTACTGCCGCGGCATCCGGGACTGCATCAAAAAATACCAGCAGGTCATTGCCGGACTCTTCCATTTTCTTAATCCCCGGAAACGGACGCAAGAGTTCTTTCAGTCTGGCCGGGTCAGCCGAGCCCAGCTCCAGCCATTCTTCGTTGCTGAGCACGGAACCCACATTTCCTGACGCAATGAGTGTTCCCTGCTGGAGGATCGCCACATGCGTGCAAACTTTCTCCACTTCCGCCAGCAGATGACTGGCCAGGATGATGGTTTTTCCCTCTTTGGAAAGTTCGATGATCAGTTCCCTGATCTCCGCGATACCCGATGGATCCAGCCCGTTGGTGGGCTCGTCAAACACCAGTACCGCCGGATTGCCCAGCAGGCAGGAAGCGATGGCCAGCCGCTGCTTCATGCCCAGGGAATAGGTTTGAAATTTGGAATGCCTTCTTTCATAAAGCCTGACCAGTTTCACCACCCGATCAATATCCTCCCGCGGTTTTTCCTTGATGGCAGCAGCGATCTGCAGGTTGCGTTCACCGGACAGGTAGTGATAAAAATTTGGTGTTTCGAGTAAGGTGCCGATCTTTCTTCTTTGCAGATCAGAGGGTCTCTCACCGAACCAGCGGAAATTGCCGCCATCCGGTTTAAGTACATCCATCACCACGCCAAGCAAAGTGGTTTTGCCGCTTCCGTTGGGACCGAGGATGCCAAACACCGAGCCCGGCGGAACGTCAAAAGACACGCCCTTCAATGCCTGTATCCTGCCGTATGATTTCGAAATGTTATGTAAGGAAAGAATTGGAGCCATGGGAAATGGTTCACTAAAGTAAGGAATAAAACCACGTGAACCGGATCAAATGAGGAGCCTCCTGTTTCCCGTGATGGACGCCGGAAATATCCCCGGGAGCGGTAACTATTCCGTTTTTAATAAATACTATTGCGGAGGTTCGTGTTTCGTATGGTAGATACTGGAAAAGCCCCCGATAACGGCCATCCCGCGATCGTTCCAGCTTAGCCTGCGCAGAAGCAGCTGATCGATATCCTGTTGCAATACTTTTCGCGTGAATGGGTTTATAGTGCCGCCTGCCTGCAGGGGTTCCGCCAGCGGATCATATTGAAATTGCGGATCGCACACCGTTCCGCGGGGATACATAATGCCCGGTTGTCCCTTTCCCCGGATGTCCAGCTTGCGGGGATGTTCCAGGCCAATCGTATGCCCGTATTCATGCGCCGCCGTCGTGGAATTATTCAGGAGATTGTCGAGCTTGAAATATCCCGTGTTGCACCCAATGCCATCCACAAAAGATACATGGGCCAGAGAAAATTCTTCCATGCGGAAATAATTATTTTTTGGATCGGTATTGTACCATACCATTTCCGGTTTGATATCCGGTGTATAGAATCCATTGATTACGAATTCCACCCGCATTTCACTGCGGTGGATCCTGACCGTTCCGCGGGCTTCGTTCCAGTGGCTGGCAATGTCTTCTGCAATGGCCGCGGACAGTTCCGCTGAAGCCGCATCGCCATAGAAATAGAAATCGGAATAGATAATCAGCTTGTCCGCCTCCGGATATATTACTGCTTCCCCCATACAGAACGGATTGGGGCAGGTTGCTCAGGGAAAGATTTCCTGTAATTTTTTGATCAGGTTTTCTCCGCGGAGGTCCTTGCCGATAATTTTTCCCTCTTTGTCAAGCAAAAAGTTCATGGGAATCCCCTGAATGCCATAGAGGGAGGTAGCACTGGTTTCCCAACCTTTCAGATCTGATACCTGTGTCCAGGTAAGACCGTCTTTTTTGACTGCAGCCAGCCATTCGTCCTTAGACTCATCGATGGACACGCTTAACACATTAAAGCCCTTGTCGTGAAATCGTTTATAAGCCCTAACGAGCGCCGGGTTTTCGGCACGACAGGGGCCGCACCAGCTTGCCCAGAAATCAAGCAGGACATATTTCCCTTTATAAGAAGAAATACTCACGGGTTTGCCTTCAGGATCCGGTACCGAAAAATCAGGTGCAGGCTGACCAAAATCGGTTGCCTGGGCATGTTTCAGCAATTCATCCACCTTGCGGCCATAATGGGTCGAGCGGGCGGAATCGTTCAGCATGCCGTATAATTTCTCCACCTGCTTCGCATCGGGATTGTACCTGAAATTCTCATAAATTTCGTAGGCGGCGACGGTAGATGATGGATGCGTGCTCGTGTAATCCGTGATGATCTGCTTGTGGATGCTGTCCTGTTTATCCGAAAGCCGGTCGAGGCTGTCCATGGCCTTCTGATTTTTTTTATCCCGCGCGGCGTGGTATTGTTTTCTAATCTCGGCCACGCGATCCCAATAGGGTTTGTCGGTTACATTGTCAAACTGGTTAAATTCGTCCTGGGTCGGCGTGCCGGTAATAATGGCATCATCCAAAGAGTCTTTCTTAATCAGCATGGACAGTTTTCCGTTCTCCAGAAAAAAGCCCTTGAAGTTATTGGGGTTGCCTTTTTTATATATACGCAAATCACAGTATTCTGCGCTATCGGCCTTTCCTTTAAAAGTAAAATATCCATGATCCAGTTTTGCCGTATCCCATCGGTCAGTCCGGTGATGATAAATATAAACCATGCCGGTATCCTGTCCGGTGATCTTGCCGATGATTGCATAAGAAGAATCTTTTGGAACATGCTCATCTTTTCCAGATTCCGGGGAATGACAGGCGCCAAAAAGGAAAGCGAAAACGATCGCAGCAATAAAAGATCTTTTCATTGGAGAGGTTTAATTTCTGACCGGTTTGCCGGTCTTTAATACACTTTGTAAACGTTCCAGGGTTTTCTTTTCACCGCACAGCGATAAAAAGGCTTCCCTTTCCAGGTCAAGCAGGTATTGTTCGGTTACCGCTGTTGGTTCGCTCAGATCCCCGCCGCACATCACGAAGGCGAGTTTCCGGGCCACGACCACGTCGTGATCCGTGGCATAATTGCCGCGCCACATGCCATGAATGCCCGCATACAGTGCGCCCAGTGCGGATCTGCCCAATACCCGGATGTCCTTGCGCAATGTAGGTGCCAGGTAGCCGTCCCCGTACAATTCCAATGCGGCCGCTTTTGCATCAGCGATCCGGCGGTCCGGATTGATCGAAACCAGGTCACGGTCCTTTTTCAGAATGCCCAGATCAAATGCTTCGAAAGCGGAAGTGGAGACTTTTGCCGTGGCGATGGTAAAGAAACGGTTCTTCAAAGTAATGGTCTCGGGTTCATCATGATGCAGTTCATCCGAGGCACGCAAGGCAAATTCTTTGGATCCACCACCTCCGGGAATGAGACCAACCCCCGCTTCAACCAATCCGATATAGGATTCTGCCGAAGGGATCACCTTGTCTGCATGCAGACTCAGTTCGCAGGCACCGCCGAGGCTGAGACCATTCGGCGCCACCACCACCGGTATGGAAGAATACCGGGCGCGCATCATGGTATTCTGAAATAAACGCACGGCCATATCCAGTTCATCAAATTCCTGCTCCACGGCCAGCATGAAGATCATGCCTATGTTGGCGCCGGCAGAAAAGTTGGGTCCTTCATTGGCAATTACCAGGCCCTTGTATTTTTCCTCGGCGATACCAATGGAGCGCTGGAGACCTTCCAGTACTTCGCCACCAATGGTTCCGAGTTTGGTATACCATTGCAGTCCGAGGATCTCATCTCCGAGATGATAAAGCCGGGCTGCGCTGTTGTTCCATACGGTCTGGTTTTCAAAATTTTTCATCACGATGAAGGCGCTGCCATCACCCGAAATGGTGGGAACGTATTTCTCCTGTCCGGGGGAATAACAAAATTTTTGTCCGTTCTCCACGGTATAGAATTGTTTAATGCCTTTGGCCAGCATCTCCGTCACCCAGGTCGCTGCGGTATAACCGGCAGCCTGCATCAGCTTCAGGGTTTCCTCCACGCCAAACAGATCCCAGGTTTCAAAAGCGCCGATCTCCCAGCCAAATCCGGCTTTCATGGCATCATCCACGCGATAAACCTCATCGCTGATCTCCGGAATGCGATGAGAGACATACGCAAAGAGTGCGTAATGAAAATCGCGGTAGAAATCGCCGGCCTTATCCTTACCGCGGATGAGAATTTTTAATCTTTCTCCCGGATCTTCAACTGCCTTAGCCGCTTCGAGTGTAGCGAAGGCGGCCCTGGTCCTTGGTTTATACTCAAAACTGCCCAGGTCGAGGACCAAAATTTCTTTCTCTCCCTGCTCATTTTTTCTTTTGGAAAAAAAGCCCTGTCCGGTCTTATCACCGAGTCTGTTTTCTGCAATCATTTTTTCCAGCCACGCGGGAATGATGAATGTATTGCGGGCTTCGTCGTCAGGGCAGTTTTCATAAACGCCTTTGGCCACTTTCACCAGCGTGTCGATGCCCACCACATCGGCTGTGCGAAACGTAGCGGATTTGGGGCGGCCGATAACGGGTCCTGTAAGCGCATCCACCTGATCGATTGTCAGCCCGAGTTTATCCATCAGACCGAAGATGGCCATGATGCTGAATACACCCACACGGTTAGCGATGAAAGCGGGGGTGTCCTTGCACAGCACCGTTGTTTTACCCAGGTACAGGTCGCCGTAATGCAACAGGAATTCCAATACTTCAGGATCGGTGTCCGCAGTGGGAATAATTTCCAGCAGGCGCAGGTAGCGCGGGGGATTAAAAAAATGCGTTCCGCAGAAATGTTTTTTAAAATCATCGGATCTGCCAGCTGTCATCAGGTGAATCGGAATGCCGGAGGTATTGGACGTGATCAGGGTTCCGGGTTTGCGGAATTTCTCCACTTCGGCAAAAATGCCGGTTTTAATATCCAGCCTTTCCACCACCACTTCGATGATCCAGTCATATCCTCCGAGGTCCTTCAGTTGATCATCGAAATTGCCGGTGCTGATCCGTTTGATCACGTCCGGGGTATAAACGGGGGATGGATTCGATTTTAGGGCGGCGGCCAATGCCTCATTCACGATCCGGTTCCTGACGGAAGGATGGTCCAGAGAAAGATTTTTTGCTTTTTCCGCTGCGGTCAGTTCCGTTGGCGTTCTGTCTAACAGCAATACCTGCACGCCAACGCCCGCAAAATGACAGGCAATGCGTGAACCCATAACACCACTTCCCAGCACCGCCACTTTTTTAATGATCCTTTTCATACGATCCGATTAGTTTGTTAAACCAGCCTTTCTGGCCGAAGGTAATGTGAAAAAAACTGTGCCGCAGGGTCCGGGTCGTCCATCTAGGTCATATATCGGCGGGTTGAAATTTTTTCTTTAGGTGATCGTGGATCCTGCATCGATCTTGTGTTCCGGTTGAACAAAATACAGTTTTCCGCTTTTATCTTCTGCCATCAGGATCATGCCGTTGCTTTCAATGCCCCTCATTTTGCGCGGGGCGAGGTTGGCCACCACCACCACCTGTTTCCCGATAATATCCGCCGGATTAAAATGCAGGGCAATTCCGGATACGATGGTCCGTTTCTCCGATCCGAGATCTACTTCCAGTTTGATGAGTTTATCCGCTTTGGGCACTTTTTCCGCCTGCGTGATGGTGCCGGTTTTCAGCTCCAGCTTTGCAAAATCTTCATACTGGATTTCTGGTTTTTTTTCCTGGATAACAATCGGCTGTGATCCCGCTGAACTGTCTGGTTTCACCGAATTCCGGTGAAGCTTTTCCGTTTGAGCCACAATCTCTTCATTTTCGATTTTCCGGAAGAGGAGTTCGGGTGCCCGGAGACTGTATCCTACTTTCAGCAGACTCGTTTTTCCGGCATGTTCCCAATCCAGCATCTTTTCCACCACCTTCATCATGTGCAGCATTTTTTTTGCCGTGATGGGAAGAAAGGGATTGATCAGTATAGCCAGATTGGCCGTCAGTTGCAGACACAGATGAATACAATTGTCAATCAGCTGCTGGTTTTCGGGTGTGGTCGCTTCCTTTCCTGTTTTTTTCCAGGGTTCCTTATCCTGCAAATATTTATTTCCCTTTCTGGCCAGGTCGATGATGCTGAACAGGGCATCCCGGAATTTATATTGATCCAGATGGCTTTCCACGGATGTTTTTGTTTCCCGGATCTGCCGCGACAATTCGGTATCGGCTTCATCGCGAATGGCTTCGTGCCATACCGGGACTTTTCCACCGCAGAGTTTATGCATCAGCACAAAAGTCCTGTTCACAAAATTCCCGAAGATGGCCACCAGTTCGCTGTTGTTGCGGTCCTGAAAATCTTTCCAGGTAAAATCATTGTCCTTTGTTTCCGGCGCATTGGCGCAAAGCACATAGCGCAATACATCCTCACAGCCGGGAAAATCCTGCAGATATTCATGCACCCAAACGGCCCAGTTGCGGCTGGTGGATACTTTTTCGCCTTCGATATTTAAAAACTCATTGGCGGGTACATTGTCCGGCAGTACAAAACGTCCGTGCGCCTTCAGCATGGCCGGAAAAATGATGCAATGAAAAACAATATTGTCTTTCCCGATAAAATGAACCAGTTTGGTATCGTTCTGGCACCAGTAATCGGCCCAGTTGGGTGTCAGTTCCCTGGTGGCGGAAATATAGCCGATGGGTGCGTCGAACCAAACGTATAGTACTTTTCCGTCGGCGTCGGGCAGTGGAACCGGTATTCCCCAGTTGCTGTCCCGCGTCATCGCGCGGCTCTGCAAGCCGTTATCCAGCCAGCTTTTGCACTGCCCGTATACATTGGGTTTCCATTCTTTGTGGCCGTTCAGGATCCATTCTTTCAGGAACTCCTCGTATTTCTGTAACGGAAAATACCAGTGTTTGGTTTTTCTTTTCACGGGAACCGCGTCGCTCAGGGTACTGTGCGGGTTGATGAGCTGTTCCGGGCTCAGGGAAGAACCGCAGCGTTCGCACTGGTCGCCAAAGGCATTCGGGTTTCCGCAGACGGGACAGGTGCCTGTGATGTAGCGGTCGGCTAAAAATATTTTCGCTTTTTCATCATAGAACTGTTCCGTTTCTTTTTCTTCAAACAGATTTTCGTCGTACAGGACTTTAAAAAAATCCGAAGCGGTTTTATGGTGAACAGGACTGGTGGTGCGGGAATAGATATCAAAGGAGATCTGCATCTGATCAAAACTCTCTTTGATCAGGGCATGGTACTTGTCCACCACCTGCTGCGGCGTTATGCCTTCTTTCATTGCGCGGATGGTGATGGGCACGCCATGTTCATCACTTCCCCCGACAAACAGGATGTCTTTTTTCCGGGCGCGTTCATAACGCACGTAGATGTCCGCCGGAATATAACAACCGGCGAGATGGCCAATATGGATGGGTCCATTGGCATAGGGAAGGGCGGCAGTAACGAGTATTCTGTTAAATTCTTTCATGGTTCAGGATGGCCGTACCAAAGAGGCACGGCTACAGCCTGCAAAAATACCAATTCAAATCCATTGTCCCGTTTTCCGTGCCCCGGAATCGGGTGGACCTGCCTGGCGGCCAAGCCCGGTTCTTGGCAATTGGGCACCATCCGTTAACTTTAAATGATGAAGCGCAAACATTTTCTTTCTTCCCTGCTGGCCGGGCCGTTGGTGCCGGCCATTCCATTTCGTTCCCGCTTCGGCAGTGCCGGTTTTGGCTGGATGGCGGAAGCGCCATTTACGATCCCGCCTTATCTGAAACCAGGCGATACCATTGGCATTACCTGTCCCGCGGGTCATATGAATACCGGAGAGCTGCAGCCCGCCCTGAATACCCTGCAAAGCTGGGGGTTCAGACTGCGTTTAGGCAGCACCGTGGGGGAAAAAGATTTTACTTTCGGCGGCACGGATGAGGAGCGTGCCGATGATCTCCAGCAGATGCTGGACGATCCCTCCCTGCGGGCCATCCTCTGCGCCCGGGGCGGCTATGGATGTATCCGGATCATTGACCGGCTGGATTTCAGAAAATTTGCCGCCGCGCCCAAATGGATCATCGGTTTCAGTGATATTACGGTGATTCACGCCCACCTCAACCACAACTACCGGATTGCATCGATCCATTCCAAGATGTGCAACAGCTTTCCCGACCGGCTGGAGGATGCTGAGCCCGCCCAGATCAACAGCATCCTGAGTATCCGCACGGCTATTACCGGCAACCGGGTGGAATATCCGCTTGTTTCGGATCCGGGTAATAAAACCGGGACGGCCACCGGACCCCTTGGGGGCGGAAACCTGAAGACCATTGAATCCCTGGCGGGATCGGCCTCCGATCTGCGCACGGAGGGCATGATTTTGTTCGTGGAAGACGTGGGGGAATACCTGTATAGTATCGACCGGATGTTTTACGGCCTGAAAAGGACCGGCAAGCTGGAAGGGCTGGCCGGACTGCTGATCGGTGGATTCAGGGTAAAAGCAGATGATCCGGGGGACGAATTCGGAAGAAGCATATATAATATAGTGCAGGACCATACAAAAGCTTACCATTACCCGATTTGTTTTAATTTTCCGGTTGGCCACCAGAAGGTCAACTATGCTTTGAAGTGCGGGGTGAAACACCAACTGATTGTCGGCGACCACGAAGTCATTTTTAAAGAAGTCTGATATGGTCCATATTCCTCCTTTTCTGAAAGCCGGCGATGCGATCGGCCTGGTATGCCCCGCCGGATATATGTCTGACGCAAACATCGTCCAGTGTAAAGCCAGCCTTGAGCGATGGGGCTTTATCGTGAAAACGGGTAAAACGATCGGAGGGCGGTCCGGTAATTATTTTTCGGGTACTGATGAAGAGCGGCTCGCGGATCTTCAAACGATGCTCGATGATGAAGCGGTGAAGGCTATTTTATTTGGCCGGGGCGGATATGGGGTGAGCAGGATCATAGAGCAGATCAGTTTTAGGCGGTTCCGCAAATCACCCAAATGGATCATCGGATACAGCGATATAACGTTGCTGCATACCCACATTTACGCCAATTTCGATATTGCCACGGCGCATGGCCCCATGGCGGGCGCTTTTAATAGTCAACTGCTGCCCAATCCATATACCTGGTCGATCCATGAACTGATCACGGGGAAAAAAACGGCCTATACCTGCGGAGCGCATGAGTTCAACCGGAAAGGAGAAGCCACGGGGATTTTGATCGGTGGCAACCTGACCCTGATGGCCCATGCGGTCGGAACTTCTTCTGATTTTAAAACCAGGGGCTGTATTTTATTCATTGAAGACATCGGAGAATATCTCTATAATATTGACCGCATGTTGTATCAGTTGAAGCGGTCGGGGAAATTGCATAAACCGGAAGCGATCATCGTAGGCAGTTTTTCCGATTGCAAGGATACCGAACGTCCCTTTGGGAAAAATGCCTACGAGATCATCCGGGATATCCTTATTGAATATGATTTTCCGGTTTGTTTTGGATTTCCCGTTGGCCATGAAACAGAAAATTATGCATTGAAATGCGGCGTGGAGTACCGGCTGAAGGTTGCGGGCAGTAAGGTGTCACTGATGGAAGTGGACGGGTGACAGTGGACATTGTCAACTGTCCCTTGTCAACTGTCAATTGTACTACACCGAAGCCTTCACCCCATCATGCTCCTTCGGCATGGCCAGTTCGGGATTGATGCCGAGCGTCTGGGCGCGATGGCGGTTTGCATCAGGATAGGAGAGGATACACCCCTGCAGCATTTTGTCAGGAGAATAATCAATGCCGGGAATAACATGGGCGGGTGCGAAGGCAGACTGTTCCACCTCGCGTATACTTTGTAATATCATGCGTTACGGTAAATGTTCCGTAAGCCGCGCTTCCTTTGGCATGGACTACTCTCTCGGGAATAC
>DASRLM010000169.1:0-3907 GCA_035648455.1 Puia sp.
ATCTGGCCCATCGGGTGATCGCGCCGTATTATTTAATGGCTTTCATACTTGCCGCCATAGCCATCCTTGTATTTTTCTCCGGGCTGCCGGAACTGGATGCCGATGCGGAAGATGAATCGGTGGCATCAGCCA
This sequence comes from Puia sp., assembly GCA_035648455.1. GTDB lineage: Bacteria > Bacteroidota > Bacteroidia > Chitinophagales > Chitinophagaceae > Puia. Next base: position 133 of record DASRLM010000169.1, read on the forward strand.
ATACCAACAAGACGAGCATTCTGCAGTTTCCGCATCTTTTGCTTGGCGTGTTCACCCTGTTTCTTTACGTGGGTGTGGAGGTGATTGCCTCAGATACCATCATCAGTTATGGTGTGTCCCAGGGCATCCCGTTGTCAACCGCTAAATTTTTTACCAGCTGCACACAAACCTGCATGCTGGTGGGTTACGTAATCGGCATTATCTGTATTCCCAGGTATATTTCACAGGTTAGTGTTCTGAAATTATCTTCTGTTACCGGTCTGTTGTTTGTTTCTCTGTCACTCGCCACGCATGGCATTTCATCCGTTGCCTTCGTAGCCCTGCTGGGTCTGGCCAATTCTTTGATGTGGCCCTCCATCTGGCCGCTGGCCATTGACAGCCTGGGACGGTTTACCAAAACGGGATCTTCCCTGCTGATCATGGCTGTTAGCGGCGGCGCATTGATTCCCCTGCTGTATGGCTGGCTTGCAGACAAATTTTCTTCGCAGCATGCTTACTGGATCGTTGTTCCCTGTTACCTGTGTATTTATTATTATGCAAAGTCGGGCCACAAGACAGGCCGCACCCTGCATCACGATGTGTTAACCCTGAATAATATATGACAAGCCAACACCCCAGACTGATCTCGCTGGATGCCCTCCGGGGTTTTACCATCGCCCTGATGATCGTAGTCAACTATCCCGGGAGCGAAGATTCCGTTTTTTTTACCTTACGGCATACGCTGTGGAATGGCCTGTCGATGACGGATCAGGTAGCTCCGTTTTTCCTTTTTATTGTCGGCGTATCCATTGTTTTTGCATTTTCTAAAAGACTGGATGAAGGATCTCCCAAGGGAAACCTATACAGGAAGATCATCTTCCGCTCCCTGAAGATCTATGCCGTGGGCATGTTCCTGAACCTGATGCCCGCATTCGATTTCCATGCCATCCGGTGGACGGGCACCCTGCAACGGATCGCCCTGGTTTACCTCGCCTGCTCGATACTCTTTCTGAATTCGAACTGGAAACAACAGGCATGGATAGCCGCAATTTTGCTGGTGGCCTATTGGCTGGTCCTAACCTGCATTCCCACACCGGGCTTCGGCAGGGTGATGCTGGAACCGGGTAAGAATATTGTGGCCTGGATCGACAACCAGTTCCTGCCGGGCCGTATGTGGCGCGGAACCTGGGATCCGGAGAGCATCCTGACCACGGTCACCTCCATTGTTTCGGGCATCACGGGCATGCTGGCCGGCCGGCTCATGCGGAGCGCTTATTCTCCCAATGAAAAAGTGAATTATTTAATGACCGCCGGGGTGATATCCGCGATAACCGGATATGTGTGGGGACTCGCATTCCCCGTGAATGAAAATTTATGGACCAGCTCTTTTGTGCTGGTCACTTCCGGTTTTGCCGCCTTGCTCTTCGGCGCATTTTATTTCCTGGTAGACATCAGAGGCCATACACGCGGCACCCTTCCCGGAATCATATTCGGATCCAATGCGATCACCATTTATTTTCTGGCGGATGTCTGGGCTCTCCTTTTTTACGAAGCAAAATTTAGTGGTACCACGCTCAACGAAGCAGCCGTACAGGGAATGAGTCATATCGGGTTTGATCCGAGACTGGCCAGCCTCCTGTATGCTTTGTTTTTTGTCTGCATCAATTTTATCCCTGCCTGGATCCTGTACCGGAAAAAAATCTTCATCAAATTGTAAAAGGCGCTGTATGCCGCTTTCTGCATGAGGATCTCTTTCACCCGAAATCCAAACAGGCATCCTTACTGTGCCTGGAAATGATATTTTCCGGAACCCAGCTCAATCATCACATAGTCCCCATCCCTTCCTGTAATCTTTCCGGCATTTGCGTCGCCGATGTTTTTCCCGCTTTCCTTAAGAGTTTGTCCCGGCCGGGCCGGGATATAAACGAGCGCCCTGGTATTTGCCGGAATTTCAATTTTCCAGTTGAAAATCCCGGCTTCTTTTTTCCAGTCGCTTACAATGGATCCATAAGGCGATTCGTAAGATGCTTTCACAAAGCCCAGGCCTTCGGCTATGAGCGGACGCATGACAATGGATGAGAAGGCCGGGGCTGCCGCTTTTATTCCCGCCAGGTCCTCATAATACCAGGTAAGCAAATCGCCGATCATCATCACATGGTTGGCCGAATTCATGGCGGGGTCGGCCGTATTGCCGTTCCACAATTCCCAAATGGTGGTTGCACCCTGCGTGAGCATATATCCCCATCCCGGATAACTGGTTGTGGTCGCCAGCAGATAAGCAATATCCGGCCGGCCGTTGTTGGTCAGTGTGCGCATCAGTTGCTGAATGCCTACCAGCCCGGTGCTGATGTGCCCGTGCGCTTTATTCATGGTGTTATCCACCACATGAGCAAATACGGCGGATCGTAATTCTTCCGGCACCAGGTTAAATGCAAGCGCCAGCACATTGGCTGTAGTGGTATTATTCGCGTAATAATTCTCCGACGGGTTGAGGAATTTTTTATTGAATTTTTGTTTAAGCCAGGCAGCTTCCGTTTTATACCAGACCGAATCCGCTGTATTCCCGGTAATCCCGGCGAATTCCGCCATGATATTGACCATATCATAATAAAATGCGGTGCTGAGGTAATCGCCCGGGGTTTTCCTTGCGGGATCCTGGGAAAAGATAAGCGTCAGCGTTTCCGGCGGCACGCACCAATCCCCGTACGTGTTTTCCGTAATGATGCCGTCCTTCATAAAGCGGTCCTTCAGAAAGGCGAGCCATTTTTTAATGGAGGCATAATGTTTACGGATCGGTGCATCATCTCCGAATTGCCGGTAGAGCATCCGGATATTATAAACATACGCCGAGGGCCAGGTGGTATTGTCCGTATACATTCTCCAGTAGGCGGGCGCCACATCGGGAATGCTGCCGGCATCGTTCTGCGCATCTTCAATATCCTGCATCCATTTTGCATAAAACAAATGGGTGTTGAACATAAAACTTTCTCCGGTGCCAACGGCGGCCCGGTCGCCCAGCCAGCCCATGCGTTCATCACGCTGCGGACAATCGGTGGGTATGCCACGATAATTGCCCCGGATGCCCCAATACATATTGTGATAGATTTTATTCAGCACGTCGTTTGAGGTGCTGATCTGCCCGATCAACCGCAGATCATCATGCACTACTTTCCCGGTGATGTCTTCCGGAACCGGCGCGTAGGGCAGCCCGGTAATCTCCACATAACGGAACCCATGATAAGTAAACCGGGGTTCCCAGGTTTCCGTTCCACCGCCCCGCAGGGTATAGTAATCCGTAACGCGGGCATCCCCGAGGTTGTCTGTATAGATCATGCCATCGGGTTTCAGACGTTCGGCAAAACGCAATTTCACCACGGTGCCCCGCGCACCTTTTACTTTCAGCTGCACCCAGCCCACCATATTTTGTTTCATATCAAAAACATACACGCCGGATTTGGGCATGGTCCGCGGACCTGCTTTCAGGGTTTGCACTATTTTAATCGGAGGATTCAGTTGTGCCTGTACCAGCGGAGCGGCGGGACTCACCAGCTGAACTTTTCTCCAGCGGCTGCCGGCGACAAAACCATGCCGCGTCCAGCCCTTAAATTCTTTGGTCGCATCATATTCCTCTCCATCGTATTCGTTGTTGGCGGTGATGGGTCCGTCCCCGCTGATCAGCCAGCTTCCATCGCTGCAAACCTGTTCCACTCCGCCATCCGTATATTCAATTTCCAGTTGCAGCAGCAGCTTCGGGAAACCATAGTTTACGCAGTTATTGGTTGTATCCGCCAGGTGC
>DASRLM010000170.1:0-5341 GCA_035648455.1 Puia sp.
AGCTTACCCTCGGCAATGCCCACAAAAGTGGTTAGCCTGGATTCGGAGGCAAGCAGGTCATAATAACTATTGTCCCTGCGATGATCAGACACATTGTATCCGATGGATAACAGCCGCTGCGATTTATCAAACAGAAAATCAAATTTCAGATCAGCAAATTCATCACAGGATTTCATGAGCGCCTGGATGGTCAGAAGCCTTTCTTTCGCCCGCCTGACTGTTTCAATCACCTGCCTTCGCAAACTCTCCAGCCATTTCTTTTCTTCATCAGCAAGGTCATTTTCCGTCAGATCGTGCAGCACGGGTAAAACAGACATCTCCAGGGCAGACAATTCATTGAGCGACATATTGCGGGAGATCATCTGTTCCAGATTTTGAAAATCCGGAGGAAACCGTTTCAGCGTCAGCCACGGAGCAGTTTCATACAGATCGCTCAGTGCCTCACGGATCTGTTTCAGGAGGGTCTCACCCCACCATGCTGCTTCCGGAGATGAGCTCAGGGATGGCAGCAGGGCCTCCGCGCTGATCAGCAATTTCTGCAACTGATCCAGGATACCCGGGATATCCGGCCATTCCCTGGAAGCGGCGGATAACAGTTCCCCGCTGAAAGACTGAAACAACGCATCGGTATCTGTTTTCTCCTGTAAAACATTCAGGGTATCCTTTAATCCAAGAAAAATGCGCGGGTTTATTACCGGGCATTCTCCCAGGAAAAATAAACCCTGCTTCAGGGTAAGCAGATGACCGGCCATGTTTCCGCTATCCACGGTTGAAATATATTTGGGTGAAAGCGGTTGCAGGGTTAACGTGTCGTACCAGTTGAATAAATGTCCGGCATAACGTTCCATCCGTTGCAGGGTCTGCAGGGTATTGGACGTTCTTTCCAATAAAATTTCAGTGGGAATATAGCCGAAATCCCAGGCCGTCAGATTGGCGAGCAGGGACATGCCGATATTCGTTGGGGAAGTGCGGTGCGCAATGCGTTCAACAGGACTTTCCTGGTAATTGTCCGGCGGCAGCCAGTTGTCGCCAGCCACCACAAAGGTTTCAAAAAAAGCCCATGTTTTTCTGGACAGCCTGTACAGGAACCTCTTTTGTTCCTCGGAAAGCACCACTGTTTTCCCCTTATAGGGAAGGCTGATTTTCCAGGTTATGGCAGGAACCACCAGCCAGCCGATCAGGAAAGGAAGGGTCAGTTCCAGGGCTGCTGAGTTCCGGTAACTCATCCAGGCGAAAATCACCAGGGAAAGGACCGGTGGAAACCACATGGAAAGAAAGCTGCCCAAAAACGTTTTATTCTCCGAATTCAACAGGTTATTGGAAGGATTCCATTTCAGCAGCCTGCGGTGACTGATCAGGATGCGCCAGTTCGTTCTTGCAATGGCATCCAGGTTCAGCAGGGCCTCGTAAGGCAGGGTGAGAATAGCCAGGATCTGCTGGATGAAATGATGAATGGTAAAGCGGGTACTGATGATCAGGTGCGGCAACATGTGCACGTCCTGAGGCTTTCTCCAGACCTCCCAGAAAAAGCTGACCAGAGAGGGCAGCACCAGGATCACCAAAACCGAAATGGTCCAGAACATCGGTGAGCCGGAACAAAGCCAGCCGAATAAAAACATAAATAACAAGGCAACCGGAACCAGGCTGCGGCGAAGGTTATCAAAGATCTTCCATTTGGATAAAGGGGAAATCGGATTCTTAACGAGGCGGTGGGATCCCCCGGGTACCCATGGCCAAAGCCAGCTGGCTATTTGCCAGTCACCACGTATCCAGCGGTGCCTGCGTTTCATATCCACTTCATAACGGACGGGGTAGGATTCATATAATTGCACGTCACTCAGCAAACCACAGCGGGCATAGCTGCCTTCGAGCAGGTCATGGCTCAGTATGCGGTTCTCGGGAAAGCGGCCATGCAGTGCCTTTTCAAAAGCATCCACATCATAAATGCCTTTGCCGATGAACGATCCTTCACCAAAAAGATCCTGATAAACATCGGAGATGGCGCGGGTATAGGGATCAATTCCGGGTTCATTGGCATGCAGGCGGGCAAAACGGGTGCTTTTTTCGGAAGGCAGACTAACGGCCACGCGTGGTTGCAGAATGCCATATCCCTCCACTACCCGGCGTTTCTTTTCACTGTAATACGGATGGTTCATCGGATGGGCCATCGTGCCGGTAATTTTCCATCCGGCGTCCCGGGGAAGCTGGGTATCCGTGTCCAGGGTAATTACATATTTCACCTGCTCATACAGGTCCGCCTCTCCTTCTATCAAAATAAATTTTTCTTTTCCCTCTCCCCGCAGCAGGGCATTCATCTCCGCGAGTTTACCGCGTTTGCGCTCATAACCCATCCAGATCCGGTCCTTCGGATTGTATTTTCTCGGACGATGGAACATAAAGAAGATCTCATTCTTTTCCCTGCCGTATCGTTCGTTCAGTCCTTTTATCCGGATCCTGGCATCGCCGAGCAGTTCATCCTCTCCAGGCAAAGTTTCCGTTTTCGCATCCTGGAAATCCGTGAGCAGAGCGAAATGCAGATGGGGATCCCGGTTGGCCAGAAAACGGACCTCCAGGTTTTCCAAAAGTTCTTCCAGTTGCCTGGAATCACTGAACATGGAGGGGATCACCACAAGGGTCCTGCAACTTTCCGGGATGCCTTCAGAAAAATCCATCCTGGGTAAAACCATGGGACGGACAATGATCGTGGATATCCAGTTGATGAGGGTGATGGAAAGTTGACTGCAGGCGATGAGAGTAAAGAAGCCGATCATCCCGATGATCCAGGGATTATGCACGCCGCTGTCCAACTCCAGTTTGACCAGTGACCCCGCGAAATATAAGGCGCCCAGAAAAGCAGATCCCGAATAGAGGAGCAAAGGCATTTTCCTGCAGGCGCGCTCAAATTGTTCTTTGGCGCTGAACTTAACGCCGGCAGCTTTCTCCAGTTTTTTCAAACCCTTTCCAATCAGGTAATATCCAACATGGCCGGCACGCGGATATTCCGGCTGGGAAGACTGACCGTCATGGGCCATGGCCACGGCCGTGCGGGCGATTTCCGATTCCGTGCGGCCGCTGCCCTTGGCGAGCTTTTCCACAATATGACGGTATTCATCCCGGGTACGAAAATCCATTGTGGAATACACGCCATCGCTTTCCGTACGCAAAATATTTTCTACGGTGCTTATTTTTTCAACGAAGTCGCGCCAGTTATTGCTGCTCAAAAACCGGAGGCTTCCGATGCTGTTGGATATGGAAACCTGATCCGCGGCCTGTTTCTGGTTTTCGATATGAACCAGTTCGTCACTGGTCATGCCCTGTTCGGAAAGCCTTTGTTCTATCCAGCTGATGGGTAATGCGAAAGCGGAACCCTTTCCCACCAGCCGGCGGGTGAGTTCAGCCACAAAGGAACTTTCCATGGGCGGCCCGTACCGGGCCATGTCGGCAATCACCAGGATCAGGCTCTTGGGATCTTTTTCTGCTGTTTGCGTCATCTGGTCCGCCCAGTAATCGGCGAGGTTCTTGTTGATCCTGTCTTTCGCGATCAATGCGGCCAGCCTGCGCAGGTTCTCGATCAGGGCCAGCCGGAGCATGATGGGAATGGCCCAGAGTTCGCCCAGCTTCAATTCGGAAATTTCCTGATAGGAAGCGGTAAAGCTGGTCAGGCTGCTGAGATCCACACGGCCATCACTATGCGCAATCAGTTCAATCGCGAGGTCGTATACGCGGGGTAATCCCGCTGAGGGCCCTTTTAACAATTGAGGAAGACCCTTGCTGTATCCTTTGGGCAAATGTTTTTTACCGGTATAGACCTGCTCTTCGATGAGATAAAAATTGTCCAGCAACCATTCTCCCGCAGGGGTGATCCGGATGTTCTTTTTTGCCGATTCTGTGAGCAGGTTATGGACCTCCAGCAGGATCTCTTCGTTTTCGGCCAGTCTTTTTAACAACTGTTCCGGGCTGCGGTCGATGGTGATCTGATGGGATTTGGCGAGGTTGCGGGCATAGGCTTCCAACTGTTCCAGGCTAAAAAGTTCGGAACGGATGGGCGCCTTTTCATTATCGTATTTATGCATGAGATTATCCCCCAGAAAGGAGATACGCAACTGGGTCAGGAATTCCGATATCGGGTTGATGCTTACTTTCAAATGAGCTTAGCTTTAAGTTGGTACAGTGAACGCAAAACTTTCATTATCAGGGGACATATAAAAAAATACTAAAGGATTCCTGCTCATCCGGGCCGGACAGGGTTCCCCCTGGACGCGGCATAAAAATACGTCCAGATAGCACCGAAATAAAGAATAATGGATGAATAATATACCCACAACATCAGGATCACAATGGAAGCCGTGGTGCCATAAGTAATGCCGATCCTGGAGTTGCCGAGATATAATCCTATGGCAAATTTACCGATTAAGAACAGAAACGCCGTTATTGTTGCCCCAACAACTACATCTTTCCACCGGATGATGGCATTGGGAAGGATCTTGAAGATCAAAGTGAACAGAAAACTAACAATGATCAGGATAAATAAAACATTAAACACATTGAACAGGCTGATCATGGATTCGTTGAAAAAATGCTTTATGCGATCGCTTAAGGCATCCACTACAGCATTCACCAGGAGCGAGACCAGCAGCAGGAAGCTGACCCCGATCAATAAAGAAAAGGAAATCAGTTTCCTGATCACTGCCATCAGAAATCCTCTTTTCTTTGGTGGCGGAATGGACCAGAGATAATTGATGGATCCCTGGATCTCTGAAAAAATACCGGATGCCCCGATGATCAGAATAATAACACCGATGATGCCTCCCGCTTTTCCATGATTGGATTTATGGATATTGCTGATGATATCCTGTACCTGCAAAGCCGCATCGCTTCCCACCAGCCCGCTGATCTGGTGATAGACTCTGCCCTCTACTGCCTGCTGACCGTAAAATATGCCCACCACAGAAATGATTACAATCAATAGCGGCGCAATGGAGAATACCGTATAATAAGAAAGCGCCGCGGCCAGTTTTAATCCATTGAAATCAATGAAAAGATTAAAACTGTTAACCAGTATTCGCCAGGCCGATTTCCATTTAGATGTAAGCATAACAGGATGATATGCTGAGTGATTGGAAACTCATGCCATTCCCCGCAACCGGATTTTTACATCCGATGATGGGGTCAGTGTGGAATTCTTTACTCAGTTTGGAAATCAAATTCGGTTTGAAGAATAATTTTCCGGCTATGGGAAACCGGCTCTTTTTGCCTCTGCATTAACCAACTGAAACTAAACAAATTAACTTTACGGGTTCCGGTATGAGCAGCATTCAGGAAATGGTACTTCTTTTGAGCC
>DASRLM010000171.1:0-2252 GCA_035648455.1 Puia sp.
ACATATTTGTTCTATATCATACAATACTTGTTCCACACTACGCCTATAGTTATGGGAAACGGACAGTTTTACAAGCTCACCATTTCACAAGGTATTGATTATTATTTGCTTGGATGCCGGCATTTTATAGGGTGATCATTCCTGTTTACCGCATTGCGGGCATGATGATGGCTGTATGCCATGAACCCGTTTGTTTTTTTGTATGTAGTTTTGTTGACGGGCATAAGAAAATATTTCCTCCCCCTCATCAAAATCAGTATACATGGAAGAGCGCATTGTGCACATTCTGAAAACGGAAGCGGTTACCCACAATGTAAAACGGTTTGTGTTGGAAAAGCCTGCCGGCTATCATTATATTCCCGGTCAGGCTACGGAAATCTCCATCAATCTGCCGGAATGGAAAGCGGAAAGAAGGCCTTTTACTTTCACCAGCCTGAATGACTGGGACCACCTGGAATTCACCATTAAAATTTATGACGATCGTCCGGGCGTCACCAGCCAGCTCGGCAAGCTGGAGCAGGGCGACGAACTCATCCTGCATGACATTTTCGGAACGATCAATTATCACGGGGAAGGGACCTTTATTGCGGGCGGTGCCGGCATTACACCTTTCCTGGCCATCCTCCGGCAATTAAAGAAAGACAATAAAACGGGCAATAACCGGCTGATCTTTTCCAACCGTACGGCGTCCGATATCATTTTGAAAGAAGAACTGGAACAAATGCTGGGGAAGAACTTCATCAATACCCTGACGGAAGAAGAGAAAAAACCATACGATCATTCCCGCATCGACGAAGTCTATCTGAAAGATAAAATAACCGATTTCTCTCAATATTTCTACATCTGCGGTCCGGATCCCATGGTGGAGAGTATCCACGGAATACTGGCCCGGCTGGGCGCCGATAAATCCAAACTGGTGATAGAACAGTTCTGATATTTTCCTGCGGCGAACTCCGTTTACACCCGGAACCGGATCATTCAAACCATCGTTCAATGAAAGAAAGATTTTCCATCAAAGATGTTCAGCCGGAGGCATATGCCGCCATGCAGGCCCTGGAGAAGTATTTGAAGTCCGGCATTATTGATCCGCTGTATAAAGAACTGATCAAGGTGAGGGCCTCCCAGATCAACGGATGCGCCTTTTGTCTGGATATGCACACCCGGGATGCGCGGAATCTTGGTGAAACGGAGCAGCGGCTTTATCTGCTCAGCGCCTGGAGGGAATCTCCTCAGTTCAGCGAAGAGGAGCGGGTGATCCTGGCGCTGACGGAAGAAATAACGCTGATCAGTAAACGCGGACTAACCAGTAAAACCTACGATAAGGCCATTCAGCATTTCGGCGAAACTGGAACCGCCCAGCTGATCATGATGGTAGTCGCCATTAAGCGACCAGGGCACTGCAGATATCGATTAGTCTAGGTTCCAGCACGAGATGCTTTAAAAACTCCTCTGCTTCCCCGGTATCTTTTATCACATAGTGCGGGAAATTGAATGCAAATTCTTCTGTTTCCATGGCCGAAGATTGAAATACAATTTACTGATTAATCCGCTTCAATCTGTGACCCCGGCTCCATTTTTAAAGCTGTCGAACCAGGCATTACTTTCCTTGCTGTATAAAAAGACCAGCGCCCTGACCTGTAAAATAGTCTGAAACACAAACAGGAAGCCCGGAACCCGGCTGTTGCTGAAGAAAAATGGGACAAGTGTCAATGCGGCGTGTAATACGATGATGACTAAAATCAGGAACACGGTCCTGGCCCATTTTCGTCCCAAGCCGATCTGGCTCATAATGATAATTAATAGACCGATGGTTACCATCGTGGTTATCAGGCCTGGCAGGCCCGCGCTGAATTCTCCGATAAGGTAACCGAGAATTACTAACAAGACGGTTGCCTAGAGAATGCCGTTGGCCGCGATGACCAATTTGGGCTTATGGGCCAGGGGGCCTTGCGGAATCATAGATTTATTTTGGTTCGGGGAAGGTAAAACAAAAAACCGCTGGGATAGGTCGCGGGTTTTCAAAGATTGAATTTCTTGTCTTACCGTACGATTTGGATCTGTTGGTTTTTCTTAGGCTGATTTAATCTCCTAATTGCCTGCATGTTAGGACGCCCTAAAGGATTACATTTAGATGCAAAATTCAAAAATCCCGCATACGGCGTAGACCCAGGGTTCTTAATAACTGAAAATCAACAACTAATAAAATTAGTACTAAATACCTAAAAATATTAGTATTCTTGCAGGGCTATGTA
>DASRLM010000172.1:0-6005 GCA_035648455.1 Puia sp.
ATCCGTTACGGATCAGTACAATGAACTGACCCTGACCTTTGCCGGTAACTACGGCCTTATTTTCCGGGCCTACAATGATGGCGTGGCGTACCGGTTTTTTACGCGGCGCAAATCCACACTCACCATCCGCAATGAAAAAGCAACCTTTCAATTCGCCTCGGATCACAGCGGACTATTTCCGGTCATTCCCGAGTACCGTATTCCGGGAGATCCCTTCATGAGCGGCTTTGAGGCCCTTTACCGGAAAACATCCGTCAGCGCCCTAACAAAAGATACATTGAGCTTTCTGCCGGTGCTGATCAACCTGGATGAAGGGAAAAAGCTGGCGATCCTGGAAGCCGATCTGGAAGACTATCCGGGCATGTTCCTGCAACCGCAAACGGGTGCTGTCAACAGTCTGCAGGCAGTATTTGCGGGCTATCCAAAAAAGGAGAGCCTGTACCGGAATAAACTGAATGCCAGGGTGGATGAACGCGAGAATTTTATAGCCAGGGTTTCCGGCACACGTCATTTTCCCTGGCGCGTACTGGTCCTGAGTTCATCGGACAAGGAATTGCTCAATAACGACATGATGCAAAAACTGGCATCGCCTTCCCGGATTCCTGATATTTCCTGGATCATACCAGGGAAAGTGGCCTGGGACTGGTGGAACGACTGGAACATTACGCATGTTGATTTTAAAGCGGGCTGCAACACCGAAACCTATAAGTACTATATCGATTTTGCCGCAGAAAATAAACTGGAATACATCATCATGGATGAATCCTGGAGCAACGATACCAACCTGCTGGACGTATCTCCGGTGATTAACCTGGACAGCATCATTGCTTATGGAAAGAGCCGCGATGTAGGCGTGATCCTCTGGTCCACTATGTATGCCGCAGAAAAAAATACCGATTCCCTGTTTGCGCATTACAGCAGTATGGGTGTGAAAGGATTTAAAATTGACTTCCTGGACCGGGATGACCAGCGGATGGTGCACAGGGTATATACTGTTGCAGCCAAAGCAGCAAAGTATAAGCTGGTGCTGGATTATCACGGCATGTATAAACCATCCGGATTGCAGCGGACCTTTCCCAATGTATTGAATTGTGAGGGCGTGCGCGGCCTGGAAAATTTTAAATGGTCGCCCATTACCAGCGTTCCGGAATACGATGCGCAGATCCCTTTCATCCGCATGCTGGCCGGACCCATGGACTATACACCGGGTGCGATGCGCAATGCATCCAGATCCGGTTTCAGGGCGATACAGTCCATGCCCATGAGCCAGGGCACACGCTGCCACCAGCTGGCCATGTACAGCCTGTATGAAGCACCGCTGCAAATGTTGTCAGATAATCCCACGGCTTATCATCAGGACAGCCTCTGTACCCGTTTCATCGACACCTTTCCCACGGTGTTTGACGAAACCGTGGCCGTTGATGGAACCGTAGGGGAATTTGCCGTTGTTGCCCGGAGAAAAGGAAATACCTGGTATCTCGGTGCGCTCAATAACTGGATACCGCGCGACCTGGAAATTCCCCTGGATTTTCTGGGAGAAGGATCGTTTGAAGCAGAAACATTCCGTGACGGCATCAATGCAGAAAGGGATGGCACGGATTATGTGCGTCAGATTATACCCGTTCAGAATAACTCATCGGTCAAAATACATTTGGCAGCAGGAGGAGGTTGGGCGGCGGTGATCAGAAGGAAGTAATTTGAAAATTAAATCAGACTTCATGCATCGCACCATTTACCTCGTCATTTTTACTTTTTCCTTTGCTTACGGCCTTGCGCAGAGTTACATGGTTCAATACTGGGTAACTACCAGCGACCGATCCCGGTTGCTTACCCGCCATACCGCTGCGATGCAACCCATAACAGGGGAAAAAGAAACCGGCATCGTGGTGGATGAATCAAAAAAATATCAGACCATCGATGGCTTTGGTTTTGCGCTCACCGGCGGCAGTGCCCAGCACATCATCCGGATGGATGCGGGTGACCGGAAAAAATTACTCGCTGAAGTATTTGGTAAGCGTTCCGGTGGTATTGCCGTGAGTTACCTCAGGGTCAGCATCGGCTCCTCAGACCTGAACGAAAGGGTGTTTACCTATGATGATATGGCCGATGGAAAAACAGATGAGCAACTGACGCATTTTGATATGCAGGATGATAAAAAGGATGTGATCCCTGTGCTGAAAGAGATCCTGGCGATTAATCCATCCATTAAGATACTGGGTTCGCCCTGGTCCGCGCCGGCATGGATGAAAACCAACCGGCAGATGAAAGCGGGCAGTCTGCAAAAACAATATTACCCGGTCTATGCCCGGTATTTTGTGAAATACATCCGGGCCATGCAGAAAGAAGGGATCCGCATAGATGCCATTACCATTCAGAACGAACCTTTGAATGAAAACAATACGCCCAGCATGAAAATGCTGGCGACGGAGCAGCTTGTATTCATTAAAAATGATCTGGGACCGCTGTTGCGGAAAGAGGGGATCAAAACTAAAATCATACTTTATGATCACAACTGCGACGAACCACAGTACCCGTTAACGATATTGAATGATCCCGCGGCCGCCAAATATGTTAACGGGTCAGGGTTTCATTTGTATGGCGGAGAGATCGAAGCTATGTCTGAAGTGCACGACAAACATCCGGATAAAAAACTTTATTTCACGGAGCAAATGGTTATTGATGACCAGGGATTTGATATTGGGGAGCAGGTTGCCCGGCTGATCATTGGCGCCACGCGCAACTGGAGCCGCAATGTTTTGCTCTGGAACCTTGCTGCAGATAAGGAAAACAAACCGCATACGGATAACGGGGGATGCACCATGTGTGAGGGTGCGCTCACCATAAACGGGAATCAGTTTTCCCGTAATCTGGCCTATTATGTCGTGGCCCAGGCTTCTAAATTTGTTCCGCCGGGTTCGGTCCGGATAAAATCTAACCAGACAGACAGCCTCTCTGATGTGGCTTTTAAAACACCGGACGGTAAAAGGGTCCTGATTCTGGCCAATCCTTCGGCCTCAAAACAATCTTTCCGGGTGCTTGCAGCAGGAAAAACCTTTTCAGGCGACCTGGAGGCAGGAGCAGCCGCCAGTTATGTGTGGTAATCGGCCAGAGGTCTCGTTAAAGTTCTCCGGAATGTGCATAACCTGGCTGTCCCGGGTCAATCTGGCACGATTTTTTGCTGTTTATCTCTATAAATAGTTATGATGAAATCCCTGCAGCAAGAAAGCGGTGTTACAGACATCGTTCGTTCCGGGAAAAAGATCTTTTCTCCCAAACCCATAAGGGAGGTATCCTCAGCTAAAAAGCTGCAGATGCGGGATGCAGTTTCCTGGTCAATCTGTTTTGGCATCGTCGCCGTGCTCACCGGGGCCTTATTGCTGTATAAGATCGGGGTGACCATGAGCAATGTAACTTCCCTTCTTTTTTTCCTTTCCCTTGCGGGCCTGGTCTTTTTTTCTTCAAAAGCAATCCGTTTGTTCGGCTCGCATGAAGTGGACCGGAATATTAAGTCCACAAATCTGAATTAATTACAGGGTCACCCCACACTTAAAAGTCCGTCATTCCTCATCCACTAGCTCCGGAGCTTATTTCATTCAACATGGCCCTTTCTTTTCCGGTCAAAATAAAATAATTCCTCATCTGCAGGAAATTTTCTTTCCAGTAAAGACTGACCCAGCCCAATAAGGGCATGAATATCAGGGAAAGCCGGATCCATTCGTTTTTCAGCAGCGGTTGAATCAGGATGTTCAGCATCAGCCAGTAAACAGGATAGATGATCATCAGCGCACAGAACATAACGGAGTCGAAGAAGCCGGTGCCCGTTGTTTTTCGATGAATGATCTTTTTCAATGGAAAATACATTGGAACATGCAGGAGCCAGCCAGCTGCAGCCGGTGCAAACAAAATCAATGTCAGCGATAAATGAGATAAAAAAGAAGCCGGGTCAGGGGCTATGGAACCCGGCATTTTTAATTTTTCGAAAACGGCCGGATCAGACCCTGAATTCAGGGCGGCTTGCATGGTTTTTAAGAATGGTATATCCTCTTGCTGATGATTACTGATCAGCATTTGAATAATCTGCGTTTGGGTGGCGGATTGCAGCATGCCGGCAGACAACCGTTCGGCTAGCAAACCATTGAACTGATGCATTCTTTTCGTTTCCGGCTGGTCGGGAGAAAAGTCCTTTATGGAAATCATTTCGCCAAAATGGATGAGCAGGGTTTTGCTGAGGCTTTCAAAAGAATTATAATTCAGGCTAACCGGAAGTATGCGGACTTTTGAGCCCAGGCCGGCATCATTCATGGCGGCCAGTGCAATTCTGGCCGTACCCTTCTTCATGGGGCGGAGCATCCACTGATTGAAACTCAGGCCTTCTGCAAAGATCAGTACAATGCCACCGGATGATAGAATCTGATGGCATTTGAAGAAACTGGCTTCATTCAGACTGAGGTTTTCCTTTCCTTCCGTGAGGCGGTGGATCGGGATCAATTGCAACGCGTTGAGGAATTTGCGGATCAGCGGTTTGCGGAAGGCATCACCCCGGGCAAGAAAGTGGACGGGCTGGTAAAAAAGACTTCCCAGTATTATCGCATCCAGAAACGCATTGGGGTGGTTGCTGGCCAATACCAGCGGACCTTTTGTTTTTAGCAAAGCAGGCCGGTTAACATGGATGGTTCTGCAAAAGATTTTCAATCCAAGCCAAACGAATATGCGAAGAAGATAATACAAGGGGTTCCTTCTGGTTAAATGAATGTAATATCCAAATCTTTACCCAATTTGCAAAGGACAGAGTTGTTGCCTTTCTCTATTTTTGTATCCCGATAAATAATTTAATCAGGAAGCATGAACCCAGCGGCCGATTATATTGAAACCAACAGGAAAGCATGGAATCAAAAAACAGATGTTCATATAAAATCTGCTTTTTACGATAATGAAAATTTTCTGAGTGGGAAATCTTCCCTGAAAAGCATTGAACTGGCCATGCTTGGCAACATAGAAGGCAAAAATATTTTACATCTTCAATGTCATTTTGGTCAGGATAGTATTAGCATGAGCAGGTTGGGGGCAGCAGTGACCGGGATTGACCTGTCTGATCGTGCCATTCAAAGAGCTGAGGAATTAGCCGCTCAGACCCATGCGAAAACGAAATTCATTTGCAGCAATATATATGACTTGCCAAAGCACCTGGATGAGCCTTTTGACATTGTATTCACGAGTTACGGAGCGATCACCTGGCTGCCCGACCTTGATGCATGGGCCGGCATCATCTCCCGGTATTTAAAACCCAACGGCAAATTCATTATTGTGGAATTTCATCCGGTCGTATGGATGTTTGATGATGAGTTTGACAAAGTAGGATATCATTATTTCAACAGAGGTGCTATCGTGGATACGGAAACAGGGACTTATGCGGACCGCCAGGCGCAGTTAAAACAGGATTATGTGAGTTGGAATCACAGTCTGGGCGAGATACTGAATGGGTTAATTAAACATGACCTGGAGATCAGTTCGTTCGAGGAATTTGATTATTCACCCTATAACTGTTTTAAGCATACCGTGGAAATAGAACCAGGGAAATACCGGATCAGCCATCTGGATAACAAAATACCGATGCTGTATTCGATTCTTGCCATTAAGAAAAACAAATTGCGGAACGACTAATATGAAAGCAATTTCCATCAGGCCAATACAGGAAAAGGATAACCCACAGATTGCTTCCATCATCCGGAGAACCCTGAAGGAGTTTGGAGCGGATAAGCCAGGGACTGTATTTTTCGATCCGACAACGGACGAATTGTACCGCTTGTTCCAGTTCCCCAATTCTTTTTATTTTATCGCTGAGGCAGAAGGCGAGGTGATTGGCGGATCCGGGATTTTTCCGACGACTGCTTTGCCGGAGGGCTGTTGTGAACTGGTGAAATTGTATTTGCTCCCCGATGCGCGCGGCCTCGGCCTTGGCCTGCGTTTAATGGAAGCGTGTTTTGAAAAGGCCAAAGCTTTTGGGT
>DASRLM010000173.1:0-4134 GCA_035648455.1 Puia sp.
GTAGTAAAAAATGTAGCGTGGATCCCGTGTTTCTCCAATAAAGGTTCCAGGATGGCCAATCCCCCGCTTGTTATGCTGCATTTTTCTTTTGAGGACAAAGTCTGACCGTATTCTTCCGGGATATCAAATTCCTCCAGATCAATTCCAAGCAAGATTCTTTTTTGACCGAAATCCATAGTTGGTTTTAAAAATAATAAGCAAAAAGTTAAGGCTCTCCCGCAAAACAATTTTGACACCGAAGCGAGACAACAGCAGTTCGCTGCGGTTGGTCACGGCAACCGGTACCACACGCATATCGCCATAAGCCATAGTCATTTTTATGAATTCCAGGTCAAATAAAAATTCATTCGTGCTGGTTTGCAGGAAAAGTGCCCTACCAAAGCCATTAAACCCCTTGATGCCCGCCTGGGAATCCTCAAAGGGAATCTTCAGCGCATACTTGTTCAAAAACATCAGCGCCATGGACATCCACTTCCTGGCAAGGGGCGCATGCTGGTAATATGCTTTTTTGGACCGCATACCCAACGCGATATCCGCTCCCTTTTCCAGGGCCGTGAAGATACCCTGGATACTATCCTGTCCAAAAGGCAGATCAAGATCCGTGTAAATGCATAAATCAGCCGCAGATCGCCTTACGCCCTCACGGATAGAAAACCCTTTCCCCCGGTTAACGGGATTATGTATGATTTTGAACGGAAGGCCTGAACCGGCCAGCACCGACAAGGAAGAACCGGTGACATGCACGGTTGATCCATCATTGACGACAACAATACTTATGAGTCGCTGAAATAATTCCGGGTATATCTCCCGGAGACTGAAAATGCCAGCTATTAGCTTCTGTTCCCAATCCTTTGGTGGATTGTAGCAGGGGATAATCAAATCAAATGTCATCCGTTAGATTAGCGTTCAAAGAAGATGCTTCCCTTTGATAGATGGTCAAAAGAAAATGAAGGTTGGGCCACGCATGAGTTTTTCAAAAGTGATAGGTCAGCCCCAAATCCAATCCCAAACTATAGGGAAAGGTATTCACTACATTATCCCGTGTGATGGAGGTCACGCCGTACTGAAATGAAGGAACTGCATTTACGGACCACCGGGGATTGACGCGGTAAGCCAACCCCGCTTCGGCCACGTAGGAAAGGTAAAATGTCTTTTCCCCGGTCAACCGGTGGATAGATACGGCTTGCATCTGGCTGCCGTTCTGAATCTCGGTTTTGACGGCCGCCCTGGCCAGATAATTCAATTGTATACCGAAGGATGGCATCAGGGTCCATCTTGCCTTTCCGACAATATATTTCAGCATGACGGGTAAGCTGACAAAAACAAGGTGATGCCGGGCGCTGGTGGTCTGAAGGCTGTCCCCGGCTGTCTGAAAGCCAGGTTGAATAAACGCGTAGCCTGAGGACGTGACGTATTTGTAGGATGGATTGCCAGCAGCGGGATACACAGCATAAATTTCGTGGGGATCAATACCGATCAGGATATTGGAATATCGAAACCCAGTCTGCAGCGCCCATTTTTTACAAAATTGATAATTGGCCAGCACAGAGAAAGAAAAGGACGCGTTATGGGATTCCCTTCCTTCAATCATCGATTTCACATCGCCCTGCGGAAGGTCATTGTCGATTCGGTATTCCGCCATATCTATGGATGCTGATCCGGTCAGCGACCAGTTCTTTTTGAACGGGGCTTTCTTCCGTACGGCGGCCGTTGACTGTTGCGTGTTGGTTGACAAGATATCCTGCTTTACTGAATCCGGGCTAATAACCGGGCAGGATCTGGACATGTCCTCATTCTCCATCGACGGCACGGAGCAGCACGCTACAGCCGCTATTTTTGACAGTTCGGCTTCGGCCCGTTTTAATAAGACCGGTCCGCTGGGAATGTTTTTGAAATAGGGGCGGTCGTTGTGTTTTTCAAGTCCTCTATGGGATAGATTGGCGGGGCCAGCACCGGTGGGCGTTTGCTGCCCGGCCGACCTTTTTTGCGGGAAAGGCCGGAAAACCAATTTCGGATCTTTTTGCAGGAGTCCCTGGAAGGCCAAATAACCGCCCGTCAAAAACAGGAGCAGCAGCGCCAACGTTTTCCACTGTCTGAATTTTCTTTTGTAGCGCTCGGCCTCATCCCGGTCCATCCACGCACTAATTTTATTCCAGACCTCAGGGTCCGGGTCCGCCTGGTGATCCTTATACGCCGATTGGAAATACTGGTCCATATCAAAAAAAATATCTCTGATCATATCTCGGAATTCACCCGGTGATTGATTTTTTGGACGCCCTCAATGACCTTTGAAGCCGGTCTCTGGCATCGGATAAATTGGATTTGGAAGTACCCTCAGAAATATTCAGTAACCGGGCAATTTCCCTGTGCTTAAGACCCTCCAGGACATGAAGCGTAAAAACGATCCGGCAGGCCCGGGGAAGCTGTTGCACTAATTTCAGCAGGTCCATGCGGGCGAGCCGGGAAAAAACGTCCGGATTCGCTACCATTTGGGTCGCCGTCATCTCCAAAGGGCCCACAACGACCAAATGATTTTTCTTCCGGTATTTCTGTAAAGCGGCGTTGATCATGATTTTACGAATCCATCCTTCGAAGGAACCAGCGCCGGTAAATTGATGCATAAAACGAAAAACCTGAATAAAGCCGTCCTGAAGAATCTCCTCAGCCTCTTCTTTGTTCCGGGCGTACCACAGGCAGGTACCCAGCATTTCCGCAGCATACAAATTGTATAACGCTTCCTGAGCGGTGCGATCACCGGACATACAAGACCTTAACAACGATTGGTTGTCCATCAGCGGTTAGGCTTTTGCAGCATAGATGTCGTTTCGAGAAGTTTGGTTGGGCACTTTTAAAAAAGAGTTTTAATAAACACAAGGTGAGCGAAGATTCTGTGTAAATTTTGTGCTCCGACTGGGAAACCGCAGAACATAGATACTTTTGAACAAATCTTCCGGCCATGGCACCAGTGAATCCACTGAAGGGTGGATATGATCTTCTCTCCGCGAAATGGCTAACCAACAGAACCCTGGCGGTATCCCTGTGGTTTGGCTTGTCACTCTTCGCCGTGGCCCAGGCCCTCTGGTCACATCAAATCAATAATTTCCTGGTATTTCGGTCTGTCTACTTCCACCTGATGGAGGGCAGGAACTTGTACATCCCCTATCCGGCAGAATACCAGGACGTCAATCTGTACGGGCCGTTTTTTGGTCTTCTCATTGCCCCTTTCGCCTTACTTCCGATAAAACTCGGCGTGATTTGCTGGGTGATGGCCAATGTGTCATTTCTCTATTGGGCCGTTTCGAAACTGCCCATAGCCCGGGGATACCAAACCGCGCTCTTGATTTTATGCAGCCATGAGCTGATGAATTGCAGCTCCTGGTTGCAAACAAACGCTTTTGTCTGCGGGTGTTTACTGCTCGGGTTCTCCTATGCCATTCGTCAAAAAGAGCATTGGGCGCTGTGCTTTATCATGGCGGCCGCCTTTGTTAAATTATACGGGATCATCGGCCTGGTTTTCATCCCGTTCAGTCAGCATAAGGTAAAATTTACCGTTTGGGCCCTGATATGGTCAGTCATTTTCTTGTTGTCCCCTTTGCTGCTGACCAACTTCGATTCCCTCGTGCGAACCTATTCGGATTGGCAAATCGGATTACTGGCGAAGGCAGCCAAGAATACCCGGCTGGATAACCACAATTATTACCAGGATATTTCTCTTTTGGGCATGATCCGCAGGATACTTTACCCGGGCATGAGAGATGCCGTGATTCTTACCGCCGGAAGCCTGCTGTATTTAAGCCAGTTTTTCTACTGCGCTTACGCCCGGGACATCCGCTATAAAATCTACATCCTTTGTTCTTCCCTTATTTTTTTGGTGATTTTCAGCAGCGGGGCAGAATCACCAACCTATATTATCGCAGTACCCGCGCTTTGTCTCTGGTTTTTTATGCAACCCCGAACCAGGATCGGTTTCTGGCTCTTCGCGGTTGCATTCCTGTTCACGACCTTTTCCTATTCGGACCTGCTGACGCCCTGGTTCCGCAACCATGTCGTCATGCCTTATTCCCTCAAGGCATTCCCCTCTTTTGTTATCTGGATGATTATTCTGGTCGAGATCCATCGGCGTCAATTCTTAAA
>DASRLM010000174.1:0-2426 GCA_035648455.1 Puia sp.
ATCCTGATGTTATCCAAAGACTTTATCCGGCTCATCGCGATTGCTTTTCTCATCGCGTCGCCGGTGGCGTGGCTGGTGATGCATAACTGGCTGCAGAATTTTGCCTACCGCATTCCATTGAGCTGGTGGATATTCCCGGCAGCCGGTCTGCTTGCCCTGGTGATTGCGATGGGCACCATCAGTTATCAGGCGGTTAAAGCAGCGGGGATGAATCCTGTGAAAAGCCTTCGCTCAGAATAAACTTCGGCTGGTTAATCTCTTTTAACCTTATAAACCATTTCCATGTTTATGGAAGTCGCATTCTTTTTCCTTTCATCAACCATGATCATTTCCTCCGGCAGAACAGAAATGATCAGGCCGTTTGTTTTTCCATCGATGAGCAATTGGACCCATTTCTTTTTCAGATCATAGATCCATTTTCCATAAAAGCTATCCGCTCCTTCTCCCTGAATAAATACAAAGCTGTTGTCTGGTTTGAAATCGAAAATCCTGGCCGGGGCTCCAGGTGACTTCACTATTTTGACGCCGTCCGCCAACACATAACTCACCTCCCATTTTTTGCATAACATTTTCTTCAGACTGTCCGCCGGCACGTCCACCTTTTGGCCAGATACATCACCCAACATCAAAAAGCCAAGGGCGGTGAACACCATCCATGCGACAGGCAAGCGAAATTTACACGGGTGCATAAGCATCATTTTAAGCGCGGATTTACGCGGAACAGGATCGCAACATACAAAAGAAAGGCCATCATGAAAGACGGCATTCAGATAAATAGTTGTTGAAAAGCAAATCCAGGCTTAGGGTTGCTCAATGATCCCGTTCTTCACGGCATACATTACCAGGCCGGCCATGGACCTGGCTCCGGTCTTGGTTTTGAGTTTATCCCGGATGGCTTCCACGGTGCGGGGGCTGATTTCGACAAGGTCCGCGATCTCCTTGGTGGTTTTTTCCTCACACATCATTTTCAGGATGGTAGTCTCTTTTTCCGTAAGACTGGCTTCCTGGGATGTCGCGGCTTCCGTACGACGGGTTCGCAGACCGCTGAGCAGGGCCTTATTCGTAAGTTCGTTAAAATAGAATTCCTGTTCGTAGCAGGTTCTAATGGCATTATAGATATTTTCCGAATCGGAATTTTTGGTCAGGTAGCTGTTGGCGCCGATTTCCATGAGTTTGGAGATCATGGAATGATCGTTGTGCATGGACAGAATGATCACCTTGATCTGGGGATAGAGCTTGCGGATCTCCGGCAGTGTGGTTATACCATCCATAATGGGCATCTGGATATCCAGCAGGATCACGTCGGGCTCCATGTGTTTGAGCAGGTTCAGGAGTTGCATACCGTTGTCGGCTTCGCCAATCAGATCTATGTCCTTTTTAACGGAGAGTGCCGTTTTGACGCCAGCCCGGAACAAGGTATGGTCGTCGGCGATGATCACTTTTATAGGCTGGGTGGAATCGGAATTTTTCATAAGGTGTACAATTTATTCAGGGATATGGAAATAAGGCTCAAAATGAGGAAAAAAGGTGATAGTTACTATAGGGGATTTACGAAATTAAATGATTTCGGATAATACGGCGAACTTAAATCTACCACGTTGATTTACGGGCAATTATGGTAGATCTCCTAAGCGCGGGCGGGAAAACTTACCATCCCATCCGTAAAATCCGAACATTGAAAAATGCGCATTCCTGCTCTAGGTGGGCTTCCCTGACCCATATACTTTTGTCGTAAGTTGATTGACAGGAATAAGCGACCTGAAAAGATCCAATGTCCAAAGATTACCGTCCATAAAGAGTTTCCAATATCCACTGAATTTCCTGCGAAGTCCAATGTCAATCAACTTCTTTTTTTTGCTTATTACGACTGATCGGATATAAATCTGATGTCTCCGCCATTCGAAAGAGAAAGGCCTATGAAAAACACCACGAACGGCCTCTTCCAATTCCTCTGAAACCATACATAGATTGCCTGTCAGGCTCCAACGGATTTGCCTGCTTTTTTGTGCGTGCGGATATGTGCGATGAAAACAAAAAAGCAGGCTTTTATTATTAAAATAGGGGTAAACCCTTACCCCCCGGACCGGAATTCCCTATATACTAAATAATTATTTCTCAAAAAGGGTCTTTTCCCGCATCCCTTCATTTAATTGTTCCTATATTTTCGTAGCTGCCAAAGAGATTGGAGTTATGAATTACACCGTCTTTACAAGTCACTACTTCACCGACTGGATCCTTACAGTCACCACCCTGGTCAGTTTTATAATCAGCTGGACCCATCGCAGGCATAAGCAGCTTTTTCTAATTCAAATATATATTACGGCTTCCCTACTGGTTGATCTTCTATCCTCTCTTACGGAATTGGTATTCCTGGATAATAAGATTTGGCGAGAAATAGATTGTGTTTCATTAAATATATTCTCAAT
>DASRLM010000175.1:0-6928 GCA_035648455.1 Puia sp.
AAATAGCTTACCCCCTCAGCATAATCTATACTCATTCCCTTCACAGAAATCCGGATACAAACCCGGTGTTTTACACCAAAAAACAGGGTTTATACACCTGAGCTTGTTAGCTAAGGTTCCACCATTTTCAGATTGTTTCACGCAGGATGGAATAAGGCGTTCAGCCTTTCGGCCCGGGGGATTCCGCGAGGCTCTTAAAATGAGGATGGCTGCGCCTTTGCCTGTTTTCCACAATTTGTTCATAACCATTTTTCAACTATTTTTGCCATCCTTTCAAAAACCCTACAAATATAATATGTCTATTATTCAGCAAATCAGAGATAAGGCAGCATGGCTGGTTTTTGGTCTTATCGGAGTGAGCCTTATCGGATTTCTACTGATGGATTCTTCCGTCGGCAACAGCCGGCTGGCTTCCACTTCGGGGAGTGTAGGTTCAGTAAACGGGGAGGAGCTGGATTATGCCAGTTTTCAAAAACAGATTTCTGAACGCGAAGATCAGTATAAGAGTCAGGGTTATCCGGTGAATGATATGATGCAGCAGAATATCCGGGAAGAAGTATGGAAGCAATTCAAGGAAGATGCCGTGCTGAAAGCCGAGTATCAGAAACTGGGCATTGAGGTGAGCGACAAGGAGCTTAACGACATGCTGGTGGGGCCGAATGCCGTTCCCGAAATCAAACGGGCCTTTACAGATCCGAATACCGGGGTTTTTGACCCGCAACAGGCGGCTGCCCGGATCAACCAGCTGCGGACGATCTATAAGTCCAACAAAAAAACCGATCAGAATTATGGTATGGCGCAAAATTTTTTCGAACAGGTTCTGCCACAGTTCGTAAAAGTCAGGATGAAAGAAAAATATCTTTCCCTGCTGGCCAAGAGCTCCTATATTCCCAAATGGATGATCGAAAAGACCAATGCCGACAACAGCCTGGTGTCTTCCGTTTCTTATGTCAGCATACCTTATCAAACCATTTCAGACAGTTTAATCAGAATATCTGATGGGGAAATAGAAACCTACCTGGATAAACACCAGGATCAATACAAGCAGGAGGAATCCAGAAGCGTCCGCTATGTGGTTTTCAATGCCGGTCCTACTTCCGCAGACAGCAACGCACTGAAAACACAGGTTACCAATCTGAAACAGGAGTTCAGCACAACAACCGATGTGGAAGGCTTCTTGGCACGAAATGGCACGGAAACCAATTATCACGACGGCTACATTCCCAAATCGAAATTAACCGGTGCAAGGAAAGACTCCCTGAGTATGCTTTCGAAAGGAGCTGTGGTCGGACCTTACCTGGATGGCCCTAATTATGTAATCGCGCGGATCATGGATGTGAAAACAATGCCTGATTCGGTCAAAGCACGGCATATCCTGGTGGCAACGGTTGATCTGAAAACTAACCAGCCCACGGTCGACGACACCACCGCCAAAAAGAAAATAGACAGCATTAAAAACCTGATCGACCATGGTGCCCGGTTCGACAGTGTGGCCTTTCATCTTTCTGATGATGAAGGATCCAGGTTAAAGGGCGGCGACCTCGGTTATTTTGCGCAGGGGATGATGGTAAAGGAATTTGGCGACTTCGCATTTAATGGCAAAGTGGGCGATAAAAAAATAATAAAAACCCAGTTCGGGTATCATTATGTAGAGATCGAGGACCAGAAGAATTTTGAACCCGCTTTCAAGATTGCCTATTTTGCCCGCAAGATAGAGCCGAGTACGGAAACAGATGATAACGCATCCGGGCTGGCCAGCCAGTTTGCCGGAGAAAGCCGGAGCCAGGCTGCATTTGATGAAAACTCAAAAAAGGGAAATCTTCAGAAAATTCCGGCGAACGATATTCACCCTGTGGATTTTAGCATCCCGGGTCTGGGCGCAAGCCGGTCGCTGGTTCGCTGGATCTATGATGCCAAACTGGGCGAAGTGTCCGAATCCTTTTCTGTGGGGGATAAATATGTTGTGGCTATTTTAACCGAGATCAATAAAACAGGTACTATGACCGTAGCTAAAGCAAGGCCGATCATTGAACCCATCCTGAGAAATCAGAAAAAAGCGGAAATGATCAGTCAGAAAATCGCTTCCGCCGCTTCGCTGGAAGCCGCCGCTTCAGCAACGGGTCGGACCATTGCCAAGGCGGACAGCCTGCTGTTCTCTTCTCCCTACATACCCAATGTAGGACCGGAGCCCAAGGTGGTAGGTTATGCGTTTGACAAGCAATTGATCGGAAAGGCCATATCCCAGCCGGTGAGCGGCAACGAAGGGATGTATGTTTTGAAAGTGGATCAGGTTGGCGCTAAAGCCAGTTATAATGGCGATATAGAACAGAGCCGCCAGAACATGCTGCAAACCCAGGAATCCATTATTCAGCGCGCAGCGCTGGATGCCCTGGAGAAAACGGCCAAGGTTAAGGATAGCCGCGCTAAATTTCTTTAAGGTTCCCTGGAGGAAATAGTTGACCGTTGATGGTTGACCGTTGATGGACTTTTTGTGCTGGCTTCAAACTTAAATCGGGCAGCCACGCCATCTCTCCTCGCTAAGCAAGTACCGCTTACCTTTGTAAGCGAGATCGGAGAATATGGAAGAAGAAATTATAAATAAAGTAAGTCAAAGTGCGCTGCTGACGCTGGACCTGGAGAAATATTTTCCAGAAGAAAAGATCGTGATGTTTGATCTGAAATCTTTTCTTTTTATGGAACTCATTCTTAAAGAAAAAGATTTTCGCGCGGCCCTGCAGGCCACGGACTGGAATCAATACCGGGATCAGATCGTTGGCGTGTATTGTTCTGCCGATGCCATCATTCCGGTATGGGCCTATATGCTGGTGACCAGTTATCTTCAGCCGGTGGCCAAAGATGTGATCCAGGGAGATGAACAAATGGTGCTCCGGCAGATCCTGCTCAAAAGGATCAGCGCCATCGATCCGATGGAATTCAGGGATAAAAGGGTCGTGGTGAAAGGTTGTGGCGAAAAGCCAATCGGAGAATATGCTTATCTGGAAATCACCCGGCTGCTCCGTCCGGTAGTCAAAAGCATTATGTATGGTGAACCCTGCAGCACCGTGCCCGTTTTCAAAAGCAAATGATCTTTCTCTAAAGCAGGCTGCCCTTTAAAATAAAAACCGCAACCGAAAAATAAATTATCAACCCGGTTACATCCACCAGGGTGGCGACAAAGGGAGCGGAAGATGCGGCCGGATCGGCCCCGAGTTTTTTCAGCAGGATGGGCAGCATCGAACCCGATATCGTGCCCCATAATACAACACCAAGTAAAGAAAACGCAACGGTTAATCCGACCTTCAGCCAGCTTTCGCCGTAATTATAAAAATGAAACCGCTGCCATAAAGCAATACGCAGGAATCCCACGGAACCCAGAATGGACCCAAGCACCAAGCCAGACATAATCTCTTTACGCATTACATATAACCAGTCCCGGAATTTTATTTCTCCCAGTGCCATGGCCCGGATAATAATAGAGGAAGCCTGTGATCCGGAATTACCGCCGCTGGAAATAATGAGGGGGATGAACAGGGCCAGCACAACAGCCTTGCTGATCTCTCCTTCGAAAAATCCCATGGCCGTTGCCGTTAGCATTTCGCCAAGGAACAAAATGACGAGCCAGCCCGCGCGTTTTTTTACGAGGTGGCCAAAGGAAATGGACGTATAAGCTTCATCCAAAGCTTCAGAACCCCCTATCCGCTGGATCTCGCGGGTATTTTCTTTTTCAGCGAGTCGCAGTACATCATCCACTGTTACAACACCCAGCAACACGCCCGTCTCATTGGTTACCGGTAAGGCAAAGCGGCTGTTTTGCCTGAAAATGGTGATCGTTTCGGTCTGGGCATCATTTACCGAAAGGGCCAGGAACTGGCGGTCCATGAGTTTTTCTACCGAAAGGGAAGGATCCACTATTAAAAACTCTTTCAGGTTGATATCATCAATGAGCACCCCATGGTCATCGATCACAAAGAGAAAATTAAGCGTATCGGTAACCTGTCCAAGGGTACGGATCATATCCAGCACTTCGCGTACGGTATTGGTGGCCTTAATGGCCATATAATCCGGGGTCATCAAACGGCCGACGGACCCTTCCGGATAACCCAGCAGCTTGAGTGTTTCTATCCGTGTTTCGGGAGAAAGAATTTTCAATAACTCTTTAACCGCACTTCCGGGCAGCATACCCAGGAAGGCTGTTCTGTCATCGGGTTGCAAAGCATTCAGCAATTCGGCCGCTTTTTCATCCGGAAGGGATTTAATAATGATCTCCTGCTTTTTGCGCCGGATAAACTTAAAAACCCGCGCAGCATGTTTTACATCCAGGTGCTGGAACAGTTTACCCGCCCAGTTCGTATAACGGTTCGTAAATTCAATAATATCCCGGGAGGAAAGTTTATTGAACTTTACCAGATCAGTTATGCGGTTATTCTGCAACAGGTTTTTGATGTCCTTCAGGTTCGGCATACCTCTTTTTTTATTGGTTTACAAAAATAATGCTGTCTCCCCTTACTCCACCCGGGCTGCCTCCCACGGCGGCATGCGTTCCCTCGCCATGGATAAAACAGGGAATTTTACCGGTTGCCCCATCCATTTCCCGGATGATGGATTTAATGGATAGATCCGCATTTTCACAAAACAGCCAGTCCCGTGCGACCCTTTCGTTGTCTGTCACCGTTATCCCCGCATGCTGCAGCGCCTGTTGAATGCCGTACGGATCATCCCTGATTCCCTTGATAAAAACCGGACCACGGGTCGCCGCCGGACCAGCTTTCTTTTGAAATCCCAGGCTGGCTGCTGCTATCCGCTCCCGCAGGGAGATCCCGAGATTCAGCACATAAAGAAAAAACGACGGGGATGCATCCTGAAAATGTTTTTTCATGAACTGCTTCATGGCAATATAGAACTGATGTACATAACGAATGTCCCTGCGCGTACTTTCTCCCTTAAAATGAATGATGGTTGTGGCAGCCAGATAATAATTCCGGAATCCCGATTTCAGGATCCGGTAGCTGAGGTCTATGTCTTCGGCATACATAAAAAACTGTTCATCGAAGCCGCCGGTTTTATCCAGCACTTCTTTACGGATCATCATAAAGGCGCCGGATAAGACCTCTACCGGGTGGCCGAGGCGGGAATCCAGGTGGCCCGCATAATAGGCAGCAAAAACGCGGGAAGAAGGAAAGACGGCGGCTAACCCGCTCGTTCGGAAAAAAGAGGCGGCAGCCGTAGGGAATCCCCGCTTGGATTCTTTTAAGAAATGGCCGCATCCATCAATCATGCGAACGCCCAGGGCGCCGGCATCCGCCTGTTTATCAAAAAAAGAAAGGCATTGATCCAGGCTGTCCTCCGCGACCAGGGTATCCGGGTTCAGGAATAAAATATAGTTTCCGGAACAGGCACTCAGCGCCTGGTTATTGGCTTTTGCAAATCCCGTGTTTTCGGTATTTGAAATAAAATGAAATTCCGGATAAAGGGGTTTCAAAAAAGCAACACTTCCATCCGAAGAAGCATTATCCACAATAAATACTTCCACATTTCCCCGAAGGCGGCTACTTCCGGAAACCGCCTTTTTTACGGAATGAAGGCATTGTTCCAGGAAATATTTAACATTGAAATTAACGATGACAACAGACAGGATCATCCGGGATAAACATTCACGCGAAGTACGATTTTTTCAGGTAGCCCGCAAAATACATCGCCGGAAGGGGACTCCCCCCCCTTTATTATCTTTGCCCTATGTTATTAAAACAAACCCTGATCAAAGCCGCTGAAGCCGCGGGGAAAGTGATTCAGCAGTATTACGGCACCCATTTTCAGATTTCCAATAAGGAAGGCGTAAACAACCTGGTTACCGAAGCGGATCATGCCGCGGAAAAAACCATTATGGACATCATCCGGTCATCTTATCCGGATCATTATATCCTCAGTGAAGAGTCCGGGGACATGCCGACAGATTCAAAATACAAATGGATCATTGACCCGCTGGACGGAACGGTTAATTTTGCACACGGGCTCCCCATCTGCTGTGTTTCCATAGGAATCGAACACGAAGGGGAGATGCTGATGGGCGTCGTATATAATCCGTTCTTTAACGAATTTTATTTTGCCCAGAAAGGGTATGGGGCCACGCTGAACGACCGCCGGCTCAGCGTGTCGGAAGAAACGTCGGTTTCCAGCGCCTGCCTGGTCACCGGTTTTCCCTATTCCTATCTTGATCAGCCGAACGGCCCCCTGGAAGTATTCTCCCGCCTGATCAGGAAGGGCGTCCCGGTCCGGCGCCTCGGCTCCGCGGCCATGGACCTCTGCTGGGTTGCAGCCGGCCGCTTTGACGGATTTTTTGAACACAAGCTGAATGCCTGGGACAGTTCCGCAGGATTTTTAATGGTGACAGAGGCCGGCGGAAGGGTAACTGATTTTACCGGCTCCCCGTATTCTCTTTATCAACCCCGGATTGTTGCCACCAATGGTAAGATCCATGACGAACTGTTGAAATGGATCGATGGCAGCCTGCCGGCATAGTCAGGTAAAAGGAAACGCATTCATTGTAAAATGTAAAATGTATTATGGAACCGCGCACGGAAATTTCATCCCTGGGAGAGTTTGGTCTGATAGACCACCTCACGCGGAATATTGAGTTGAAAAATGTTTCGTCGATCCTGGGTGTGGGAGACGACGCTGCGGTAATAGATCATTTTGGGAAACAGACGGTGCTGACTACGGATCTGCTCATTGAAAACATTCATTTCGATCTGATGTATACGCCGCTCAGGCACCTGGGATATAAATCCGTAGTGGTTAACCTGAGCGACATTTATGCGATGAACGCCGTTCCCACCCAGATCCTGATCTCCCTGGGATTCAGTAACCGGTTCAGTGTGGAGGCGCTGGATGAATTTTACGATGGGATTTACGCTGCCTGCGATAAATATGG
>DASRLM010000176.1:0-3335 GCA_035648455.1 Puia sp.
TCAGTTATAGGTTGCGAAAAGCTGTAATTCAACGACACGAAATTCATGTCTTTATTGTTCTTTGGATCGGGCAATACCTCTGCAGTGCCCAGTAGCCTGCCGTCGGGTGCATCCAAATGCAGTTCGAAAACGTAGCCGTACAATGGTGATTTTTCATAGCCGATCAGCAGCGATGCCCCGCTTATACCAGTTAAATCTATGTGATCTACACTAAACCATCCTTCAGTTTTAGTTGTCGTCATATAATGCACGCCCTTGTCATCGTCTGTATCAAAATCTTTCATTCTTTTCACCCCATTAAAATTCAAATTAGTGCTGCGCAGTACAACAGTATTGCTTCCGGTTAATGGTTTAATTCCTGCACCACCTTTATCAGTATAGCTTGCCGAAATGAGCAATACAGCTTTATCATTAAGTGGTTTACCCAAAGTTGACTTCAGTGAACCGGATGCAGCAAGCGACGGCTTGATCATAGTTTTTTTGCCAAGCGTTAATATCCATTGAACGATGGTGGTAACATCGGACTGATTGATGTCAGGATGTGCGGCCATGGCAGTTTCGCCCCATACGCCACTACCTCCTTTTTTGATTTTGTTGATAAGGTAATCCATAGTTTTCTGATTGTTGGGGTATTTAGCGGCAACCTGGGTAAAGGCAGGGCCGATGGATTTCTCAGCCACTTTGTGGCAGGTTTTGCAATCGTATATCATCATCAGGTTTTGACCGGTGGCTACTGCGGTGGCCTGCTGGTGTCCCATGGGAATTGCAGCTTTATCGTTTCCTTCCATGTAGTCTGCAGTCACATAAAGCCCGTTCATCTGCCTCGCTGAAGCGGTGTCATCTTTGTCGTCAACACGCACGGTATATTTCACTTCTTTGCCAGGAAAATAAAATGATTTATTCCCTAAAATATCTATGTTGACTATAGGTTGCTCATTACCGGCATATACATCCAATGCATCGCTTTTTACAATTGCGCCTTCTGCATCTTTTACATCCACAAAAACCTGGTAGTCGCCTGCTTTCTTATAAGTAAATGATGCTTCGGGTGTCGTCGTTTCTACTGTCTCTCCGTTACCAAAATTCCACCTATACTTCATAGGCTCTCCTTCCGGGTCCCTGACTTCCACTTTTGCCATAACCGTAAATGGCAAATCGCCGGTTTCCTTATTAATAGTAAACCCGGAAATTTTTGGAGGTCTGTTGCCGCCGTTATAATCAATGCGGGCAAGCCCGGCATCTGCATTTCTCTGGAACCACCCGGTGCCGTATTCAAGCACATATATCCGCCCATCAGGTCCCAATTCCATATCAATCGCCGAATTGAATTTGGTATGATCCATAAATGGCTCCATCCTGTCATAATCCCCGTTGGGCAACATGGTTACAGGCTTAATGAAACCACGTATCCATTCATAGAAGAAGAATTTACCATCGAAGTAAGAAGGATAGCGTGTCTCTTTCGGATACATGTCGCTGTAATAAACAGGACCTGCCATAGCACAGCGGCCTCCTGTACCTAGTGATGGAAAGTCAGGAGAATTGGCATAAGGATACCAGATAAAAGCCGGTTGCGCTGGCGGAAGTTCTCTCAGGCCGGTATTATTGCGGGAATCGTTGATTGGTTTTGCGGGATCAAAGGAAGAACCTGATTTCCCGGTGGCATAATCATAATTTCTATATGGGTAATTGGGACCGACGAAGAAGGGCCAGCCGAAGAATCCTGCTTTTCGTGCCTGGTTCACTTCATCGTAACCACGGGGTCCTCTTGTATCGAGGCTATCATCATTTGCATCGGGTCCCACTTCTCCCCAATACAAATAACCATTTTTCTGATCTACTGAAATTCGGTAAGGATTGCGGTCACCCATCACATAAATTTCGGGACGGGTTTTTGCCATTCCTTTCGGGAATAAATTTCCATCAGGGATCTCGTAGCTGCCATCATCTTTTACCTTGATACGCAAAATTTTTCCACGCAGATCATTGGTATTTCCTGCACCCCTGCGGTCATCATATTGGAGATGCCCCGGGCGGTCATCGAGCGGTGCAAATCCGTGGCTGACATAAGGTTGGTTGGGTTCATTGAATGGCGTTGTGTTGTCACCAGTGGAAACAAAGAGGGATTTGTCAGGTCCAAAAGCAATGGAGCCGCCGGTATGGCAACAGATTTCCCGCTGCGAATAGTATTGCAAAATAATTTTCTCTGATTTCGGGTCAATGCTGTCATTTTCAAGCGTGAACCTTGACAGGCGGTTGACGGAGGTATCATAAGGGCTGTAAAAAACATACACCCAATGGTTCTTTGCAAAATCAGGGTCTGCTTTGATGCCGAGCAAACCTTCTTCGGCATTGACGTTTGGCGTGTGTTGTGTTTTGAAATAAACATCCAGGAAGCCGGCTTGTTTAACTTTCTTAATATCGTTTTTGTATAATAAAATTTCGCCGCGCCTTTGAGTGACTAACACGTCCAGGTTAGGCAGAACCGTTAGTTCTGTCGGCTCAAAAAAAGTTCCCTGCACCAACTGCGTTTTGGTAAATCGATCTTCATCCGGCGCATATTCGCTATGTGTTTTGGAATATTCCGGTGCACTATTTTCACCGATGGCATATTTTATTCCACCTAAAATATGTTTAAGGTAAAGGGGCTCGGAATAGGATTCCTCCGTGTGCCCTAATTCGGTATAAAAAACACGGCCGCCATCAAACGCATGATACCAGGCCATTGGATGATCAGCTCCATTCGTTCCACCCTCATAACTTTTTTCATCAATGGTGATCAGCACATGGATGTTCTTGCTAATCTTTTTGAAATTATACCATTCGTCAGTTCTTGTCCAGGTGTCGGGAAGGCTATCTGTCGAAGGATGATTTTTATCTTTGATGATAAGTTTAGCCTGCTGAATATGCGGATGGCCTGCAAAATAGGCGCCTATCATCCGGCCATACCAACCCCAGTCGTACTCTGCGTCAGTAGCAGCATGAATGCCGACAAATCCTCCGCCTGCCTCGATGTAACGCTGCAAAGCAATTTCCTGATTGCCGGCGAGCAAATCGCCCGTGGAGTTGAGAAAAACAAGAGCTGCATATTTTTTCAGCGTGTCTTCAGCAAACATCGTTGCATCAGTTGTGGTATCCACGTCAAAACCATTCGCTGCGCCCAAATCCTGAATAGCTTTAATTCCATCTGGTATGGAAGAATGGTGGAATCCTGCTGTTTTTGAAAACACAAGTATACGTTGCTTTTCGCTGCGCTTATGGCTGCAAGACGTAATTGAAATAATGAGGCTGCATAATACAAGAATCGGGAGAACTGTTTTTTTTAACATAATAAT
>DASRLM010000177.1:0-2585 GCA_035648455.1 Puia sp.
TTTATGTTGTAAGAAATAGCCGCTGTTTGAAGCTTGATGGTTTAAGATCAGTTGTGATCGTTTGGCTTCCAGGATAGCTAATGCTTCGCTGTTATGATGCCTTTGAATATCGTTAGTGGGTCGCTTGTAAGTGAATACACCAGTTGCGATACGTTCTCCTTTTTCCTTTCCCCATTCGAATGAATAGTAGTAGATTTTTTTATTCTGTGAAATTCGTTTGAAGATGGTGATTTGTACCGGAAGCATCGAGAAATGTCATGTGCCAATGCATGTGCCATTTACGTGCCAAAAATGCAATAAAACCGTCGATCTAAAGGGGAAGATAAACAAAATTGGCACCGCAACATATTGTAAATCAATTAGTTACGATGCCAAGTGCCCGGGACTGGATTCGAACCAGCACAACCTTGCGGATGCTGCGACCTGAACACAGTGCGTCTACCAATTTCGCCACCCGGGCAGGGCTGCAAATGTAGAAGGATTCATCGAAAACAAAAAATCCGATCAGGCGCATTTTCCCCGGGTTGTGTAATGACCTATTTAATATCAGAAATATTTATTTTGATATATCCTGTCGGGTCTGCCGCTGGCCCGCTGACAACGATTACACTGGCTTTAATGGAGATAATAAATAGAAGACAAGTTTGTCTTCTATTTACAAAAACCGGTTATCTTTGCGTGATATTATTTCTGCAGACAAAATGGTTTTTATGATCACATGGACAGTCGGTCAGCCGGTAGCTTTGATTTGTCTTTTTATCTGGATTGGTTTTGTTACCGCCATCAGTTTCCTGGAGGCGTGGCTGAAGTTCCGTGCCCCGGGAGTAACACTTGCCATAGGCCTTGGTATAGGCCGGTTGATTTTTAGCGCGTTAAATAAAGTGGAATGGATGCTGGCCCTGGTGATTATGGGAAGCGCTCTATGGAGCCGGAACAGGGGAGCATTATGGCCGGACGTTTTCTTTTTCCTGGCCCTGTTTGTTCTGATCATTCAGACGAGCTGGCTGCTGCCTGTTATGAATAAAAGGGCCGCCCGGCTTATTAATGGAATACGCGTCGAACGTTCTTACCTGCATGTATACTTTGTTGCCGGCGAATTGATAAAAGTAGTTTCATTGTGTTTGGCCGGGGTTCATTTATTTAACCCGTAAAATCTAATTCAGGTGGTTGACCCGGGGACAACCATTTGTTCCATCGAAAAGTTAGTATATTGTATTTATGAATGCCTTCACCGCAGTCAGGCCCTGTTTAACTATTGCCGTTGCCCTATTGCTGGCTTTTACTTATGTCCCGGAAACCGGTTGCCAGTCCTCCGTGTCACCAAAAGATCACCGTAACCCCGACACCGCCATGATAAAACTCATTACCCTGGACCCCGGCCACTTTCATGCGGCACTGGTCCAGAAATCCATGTCCCCGGGCATTGACAGCAACGTATATGTTTACGCACCCGAAGGCCCGGAACTTCGATCCCACCTGGATCTTATCAAACAATACAATACACGCAGGGAGTCTCCCACGCACTGGTCAGAAATAATATACACCGGAAATGATTTTTTGGAAAAGATGATTGCAGAAAAAAAAGGAAATGTGGTTGTGCTTGCCGGTAATAATCTGCGTAAAACACAATACATTTCAAAGTCGGTTGGTGCTGGTTTGAACGTACTTTCAGATAAGCCCATGGCCATTCGTGCGGCCAATTTTGAGGAACTGGAAAAGGCGTTTACTACGGCGGCGCAGCATCAGGTGTTGCTGTATGATATCATGACGGAGCGCTCCGAAATCACCAACCTGCTGCTCAGAGAACTGGTCCAAATACCTGATGTGTTTGGCACCCTTTCCGCCGGTACCGGGGAAGCGCCCGGAGTCACCATAGAAAGTGTGCATTATTTTTACAAATTTGTTTCCGGCAAAGCGCTGACCAGACCTTCCTGGTTTTTTGATCCGGCCCAGCAGGGCGATGCCATTACGGATGTCGGAACACATTTGATAGATTTGGTACAATGGACCTGTTTTCCCGAAGTGATGCTTGACTATAAAAAGGACATTACTATTCATCATGCGAGGATCTGGCCAACACCCATTACCCTTTCGCAGTTTACTGCGGTGACCCAAAACGATCATTTCCCTTCTTATCTGCTGCCTTATTTAGTGCACGATACTATTTTAGATACGCATGGTAATGGTCAGATTGATTATTCGATCAAAGGCGTACACGTCAAACTGACTGCAGGCTGGGGATACAAAGCACCTGAAGGCAGCGGCGATACGTATTACTGTCTGATGAGGGGAAGTGTGGCCAACCTGGAAATAAAACAAGGCGCAGCGGAAAATTATAAGCCCACGCTGTACATCACACCCTTGAATAATGATCAGCAATATGAAGCTGCTTTACAAAAAGCGATCTCAAAAATGAATTCCGGCCATCCGGGTATCCGTCCGGAAAGAGCCGGCAAAACGTGGAAGCTGATCATTCCGGAGAAATATGATGTAGGGCACGAAGCACATTTTTCAGAGGTGCTTCAGCGTTATCTGAAATACCTGAAGGCGGGACAACTACCCGACTGGGAGGTGCCCGATATGAT
>DASRLM010000178.1:0-11421 GCA_035648455.1 Puia sp.
CCACAAAGCCATCCGGGGAGCGCCGGAGCTGTTATAAGTTTACAATGAGCACCGGTATTTTTAATTCATGCCGGACGGTATTTACGGTCTCTCCGTAAATAAAATCCTTGAGTCCGGTGTGGCCGTGGGCGCCGATCACCAGCATTTCCGCAGCTTCTTCCTTTACGATACGAACAATTTCCCGGCTTCGCCGGATATAACCCAGACGGGTTACGGACCTGTAATTTTTTTCTTCCAGGCTTTGCTGATAGGCATCCAGCCTTTCCTGGTCGTTGCGGGTTTCGAGGTCGTCACTTTGTTTTCCCAACATCCGGGCAGAAGCGCTTTCCACAATATGGATCAGCACATACTCGCTGTCGCTGCTACCCTGACCAATGGCAAAAGCCAGCAGCTTTTCATCATGTCTGCTGAAATCAAGGGCAACGGCAATCTTTTTGAATTTGGGAATCTCCAGTTTAACGATGGCGGGACTTTTTCCGTGCATGGCGATTTCTGTTTGTGGCGGTTTCCCCGTCCAGGGATGAAGGAATACATATAACAGCAGGGAAACAGCCGCCAGCGCAACAATGGAAAGTACAACTTTCCATATCCCGTTTCCGGGGTTGCTGAAAAAATCCGTTCCTTCCTCAATCACCAGTTTTAGATTCAGATATACCAGTAGGGTAGCAATGGTCCACGCAAAAAAACGAGTGGTTTTATTGATGCTGAAAATACCCATCGTCCTTTTATTGCTCACGAAATGGATCAGGGGTATTATTGCAAACCCCAGCTGGAGACTGAGAATCACCTGGCTCAGAACAAGTAGCTGATCCACCTGTTGCTCGCCGGCAATACCGATCACCAGTACGGCCGGTATGATGGCCAGCGTTCGCGTGATCAGCCTTCGCAGCACGGGATTTATCCGGAGGTGTAAGTGTCCCTCCATAACGATTTGCCCGGCCAGCGTACCGGTAACAGTAGAGCTTTGTCCCGCTGCGATCAGTGCAACGGCAAAGAGAACGGACGCTACTTTGGTTCCCATCTGCTGAGGTAACAATTTATAGGCTTCCCGTATGGAGGCCACATCGGCATGACCGGATTTAAAAAATACGGCGCCGGCCAGGATCAGAATCGCGGCATTTACAAAAAAAGCCAGGTTGAGCGCAATGGTACTGTCCAGGAAATTCAGTTTCAACGCCCTTCTGATGAATTTCTCTTCCCTTATTATTTTCCGGGTCTGCACCAGTGCGGAATGCAGATAAAGGTTATGGGGCATTACGGTGGCACCAATGATGCCGATGGCTATATAAAGGGCGGCCTTATTCGGAAGAGTGGGGATCAGCCCCTGACTGATCTCGCCAATATGCGGATGGGCCATCATGATTTCGAGAAAAAACGAAAATCCGATAATGGCGATCAGGCCTAAAATGAACATTTCAATTTTGCGCATGCCGAGTTTCTGAAGCGAAAGCAGCAGGAAAGTGTCCAGCGCGGTAATGATCACCCCGTATATAAGCGGTAAGCCGGTGAGTAATTGTATGCCGATGGCCATGCCCAGCACTTCGGCCAGGTCGCATGCGGTGATGGCTATTTCCGCCAGGATATAAAGACTGAAGTTTACCGGTTTCGGATAGGTTTCCCGGTTGGCCTGTGCCAGGTCCCGGCCCCTGACAATGCCCAGCCTCGCGGAAAGGCTTTGCAGCAACAGGGCCATTAAATTACTCATCAGCAACACCCACAGCAGGGCATAACCAAACTGGCTGCCGCCGGCAATATCTGTTGCCCAGTTGCCCGGATCCATATACCCTACACTCACCAGGTAAGCCGGGCCGAAAAAAGAAAAAACCTGCTTCCAGCGTGAACCGGTCTGGGGAACAGGCACTGAATCGTGCACCTCACTGAGAGAAACATCCTTGAATTCAACCTGTTTCATGCATCTTTCCCGGAATTTTCCTTTAAAATGGTTTAATGGAGGCCGGTTTGAACAAATCTAAAATATGTTCGGAAGAGTTGCTAAAATAATACCGGGGCTCAGTTATTGCCGAATCTTTATTTTTGAATTTAAATGAAGGGTTCATGGGACCACTGAAAAAGATCCTGTTTTTTGCATTTATATGTTCTTTCAGCTTCTGCAAACACAAAACGGGTAATACCGCGGAAAAGGATAAACCTGTTGATATAAAGGAATTTATGGGCGTATTTCCGGTTTGGAAACTGCCTGCGGCCTTTCGGGATAGTTCTCTTTCCAAAAAACCGAAGGACTCTGCCATTTCATCCGCCGTGCTGAAACAATTTATACCGGATTCCCTTTACCATAAATATTGGGGAAAGAACCCCAAAACCAGGTTCTATGGCTCGGGGAAGGTGCAGGTTAAAAAAGCAGAGATCTATCTTTTTCTCAAATCGGCGGATGGTAACAGAAAGGGCCTGTATGTGCTGGCATTTGACCATGATGAGCATTTTAAGGCCATTCTGACCCTGGTTTACCGGGATGAGGATTCCGATGTTCAGTTTGCCTCTTCCATGGATACCAAATATACTTTCACCGTGAATCGTCTGTTTAAAAACACCAAGGGACAGAACTATTACAAAAAATCGGTTTATATATTTAATGAAGAAGGTGCTTTTACACTGATCATGACCGAATCCAATGAACAGAAAGCGGGATTGGCTCAGATATTTAACCCGATCGACAGCTTATCCCGTAAACATAAATATACCGGAGATTATGTTCAGGATAAACGCAATTTTATTTCAGTTCGGGATGGTCGCAACAACACCGTTATCCGGTTCTTTGTCCATTTTGAGAAAGAAAAAGGAACCTGTGTTGGTGAGCTCAAAGGGGAAGCCAGGTTTATTTCCCCTACCGTGGCACGATACAGTTCAAACGGGGATCCCTGCTCCGTCCAGTTTACTTTCACCGATAAGAATATCCGGATGAAAGAGCTGGAAGGTTGTGGTAATCACCGCGGTATCCGTTGTTATTTTGAGGGCAGTTACGAAAAACACAAAACCGTTAAAGAAAAGCCGGTTAAACAAAAACCTAAGCACAAATCATAAAATAAAATAAATTCGCATCCGTTTACCCATTCACTATGAGTTTTAAACCCTTTACGCATCCTTACCCGATCGACGAGCGTTATTCAAAAAAAGTGGCCTATTTTTCTATGGAATTCGCTGTTCACCAGCCACTGAAGATCTACAGCGGCGGGCTGGGATTCCTGGCAGGTTCCCATGTACGCAGCGCCTATGAACTGAGACAAAATATGATCTTTATCGGGATCCTGTGGAAATACGGATATTACGACCAGGCCCGGAATCAGGATCAGACGCTCCAGGTAACCTGGGTGGAAAAACAATATCCTTTTTTGCAGGATACCGGTATCAAATACCAAATCAACATCCACGATCACCCGGTATGGGTCAAGGCCTATTACCTGCCTCCGGAAACTTTCAACGGAGCCCCGCTGTTTTTGCTCAGTACCGATCTTCCGGAAAATGACTATGTATCCCAAACGATCAGCCACCGGCTTTACGATGCCAATGTGGCTACGAAAGTGGCCCAGTTCATTTTGCTCGGCATCGGCGGAGCCAAACTGGTGGATGAGTTGAATTTTAATCCGGACCGTTATCATCTGAATGAGGCCCACGGCATCAGTGCCGCTTTTTATCTATATCAGAAGTTCAACAAAAATGTAAATGAGGTAAAAAAACGCCTGGTATTTACCACGCATACCCCCGAGGAAGCAGGAAACGAGAAACACGATATTTTTCTCTGTGAAAAGATGAGCTATTTCTGCGGTTTGTCACTCGAAGAGGCCAGGGCGCTTACCGGAACGGAAGACAACCAGTTCAATCATTCCCTTGCCGCCCTGCGTTTGTCGCACATGGCAAATGCGGTTTCCCGTTTACACGGACAGATTTCCAACGCCATGTGGAGCAAATATTCAGGTATCTGCCCGATCACCTACATCACCAATGCGCAAAACTGGAGGTACTGGTCCGATAAACAGATGTACAGTAAGCTGGATGAAAGCAATGATTTCTGGCTGGACGACCGGAAGACCTATTTAAAGAAAAGATCTTTTGAGCTGGTAGCGGATCAAACAGGGAGATTGTTCGATCCCAAAGTATTTACCATTATATGGGCACGACGCTTTGCCGGATATAAAAGGGCGGACCTGATCACGCGGGATAAGAAAAGGTTCAATAACCTGCTGAATAACTCCAAATATCCGGTACAGATCATTTTTGCGGGTAAACCATATCCGATGGATTATCCGGCCATCAACGATTTCAATTACCTGGTTCAGCTCAGCAAGGAGCATCCACAGATGGCCGTTATGACCGGATATGAACTGGGTTTATCCAAAAGGCTCAAGCAGGCCGCTGATTTGTGGTTAAATAATCCCCGCGTTCCCCGGGAAGCCTCCGGAACCAGCGGTATGACCGCGGCCATGAACGGGGCGGTCAATTTTTCTACGGATGACGGCTGGATTCCCGAATTCATCAACCATGGAAACAATGGATTTGTTATTCCCATGGCCGACTACGCAAATATGTCCGTTCCCGAGCAGGATGAATATGATCTCAGTCAATTGTACGATATTCTGCAAAATCAGATCCTTCCCCTGTATTATGACCAGCGGGATACCTGGCGTCAGATCGTAAAGAATGGCATGCGGGATGTGCGCTTTCAGTTCGATTCGGGCAGGATGGCCACCGAGTATTACGAAAAACTCTACGTGTAATTATTTTACAATATCCAGCAGTTCCACCTCAAACACAAGCGTGGAACCCGGTTTGATATCCGGACCCATCTGCTGGTCGCCGTAGGCCAGATCGGACGGGATAAACAGGCGCCATTTACTGCCCACGGGCATGAGTTGCAGGGCCTCCGTCCAGCCCCGGATCACCCCGTTCACGGAAAATTCAATCGGATGACCCTGCTTTTCGGAACTGTCGAAAACGGTTCCGTTCAGCAGTTTGCCTTCGTAATTGCATTTTACCTTGTCGGTGGCAACGGGTTTTACGCCTGTTCCTTCCAGCAGTATCTGGTATTGTAAACCAGAAGCCGTAGTCACTACGCCGGGGTTCGTTTTATTATCGGCTAAAAACGTTTCACCTTCCTTTTTTGCCACTGAAGCTTTGTCTGCCTTTACCTTTTCAACATATCCCATCAGCACCTGTTGGGCCTGGGCCTGATCCAGCAGGGTTTTGCCGTTTTTCATGGAAGCATTGATTGCGCTGGTTACCTGGGCGGTATTGATGCTGGTAATGCCCTGCTGCTTATAAAAATTGGCCACCATACAGCCGATGGAATAGCTCAGCGAATCCGTCAGGGTCTTCAACGGAGCAGGTGCCGCTGCGGTGTGGGTAACTGGTTTTTTCTTCACCTGCGCGAACAAGCCGGCGGAAAGGAGGAATAACAAGGCGATCCCGGATATTTTTTTCATATTTTATTTTTGGATCGGCAAAAGTACGGAAACTCACCGATCCGGGAATGGGTCCGGTTCCGTACTTCCAGGGTTAACATTTTCTTTGTTTTTTAGTGGATACTTTTGAAAAGCGGAAGTCAAAAGAGAAAAACGCAATTCACCGATTTGGGGTAAGCAGGTAAAATATCCTTTTTGTCTGGGCGTTACAGGTGTATTCGGGGGGTTACCGGACCGTAACACGGGGATCCGTTTAAAATCAATACAAATGAAAAAACTTTTTATCCTGTTATTTTTATCTTCAGGTCTGGCAGTCTCCATGCAGGCACAGTCGTTATTCAATAATCTGAAAAAGCAGGTTACCGGCAATAAAAGCGGATCCAATTTAAGTTCCGATGATATCGTTGGAGGTTTGAAACAGGCATTGACCCTCGGTGCCCAGAAAAGCGCGGACAGGCTCTCTGCCGTGGACGGTTTTTTTAAAGATGCCGCTGTAAAAATCTTATTGCCCCCTCAGGCACAGAATGTGGAAAAGACCTTGCGAAATCTGGGCATGGGGAAAATGGTGGATGATGCCATCCTCAGTATAAACCGGGCAGCTGAAGATGCTTCCAAATCAGCCGCGCCCATCTTTGTGGGTGCTGTGAAGAACATGAGCGTCCAGGATGGTCTGGGTATTTTAAGAGGGGCAGACACCGCCGCTACAGGTTATCTCAGAAAGAGCACCACACCGCAATTAACGGGGGCGTTTCATCCGGTTATCGATTCTTCCCTGATAAAAACCGGGGCTACCAAATACTGGAAAGACATTTTTGAAACCTATAACAAACTGCCTACCACCTTTAAGAAGGTGAACCCGGATTTGTCCGGCTACGTCACGCAGAAAGCCATTGACGGTATTTTCTACTATGTGGCCCAGGAAGAAATGAAAATCCGAAAGGATCCTGCGGCCCAGGTTACCGATCTGCTTAAAAAAGTATTCGGCGGAAAGTAAGGGCCGGAACCAGTTATCCTTTAAATGTCCGGAACAGCATGCTGGTGATCAGGCAAAGGCCGCCGGTAACCCACCGTAATTGAACGGATAGCTTCTCATCAGTCCCAATATTATAAACGGAAGACCGCCTCCGAAAAGCGTGATCAGCTGAATACGGTGAAATCCCCAGCTATCTGTGAGCTTGCCGCCCAGGTATCCGCCACAGATTGCCCCTGCGCCAAACAGGCCGACCACAATCCCGGCCTGGAAAAGGGGAAAGCCCATGGCGGTGAGGTAGATGGTCATGAAGGGCAGCACCATGGTGCCGCTTCTGTTTACGAGCATTACTGCTGAAAGGAGCCAGGTGGATTGGGATAATCCACTGTATGCATTTCGGTATAAGGACAGCGTGGTGCCGAAAGGCTTGCTGATGTTCATT
Organism: Puia sp.; assembly: GCA_035648455.1. Classification (GTDB taxonomy): domain Bacteria; phylum Bacteroidota; class Bacteroidia; order Chitinophagales; family Chitinophagaceae; genus Puia. Next base: position 6,827 of record DASRLM010000178.1, read on the forward strand.
GGGCATGCATTCGGGGATGAAAATCCAGCGGTAACTCAAATATTTTATAAATTGCCACGGCGCAAAATTAGGGACCTTAAAAATGATTCATGAAAGGCATGTATAAAATTTTTACCGCCCTGATCGGAATAACCTGCTCATCCTGGATTTTTGGCCAGTCACCGCAGGTTCAGGATCAGCAATATGCTGTACATGGATGGCAGTTAATGGATTACCGCGAGAACGGTATTTATGGAGCTGGGGTGAGCAAGGCCTATCGTGATTTATTGAAAGGTAAGAAAAGCCATGTGGTAGTTGTTGCCGTGATTGATGGTGGTATAGATACTGCCCATGAGGATCTGGTTGGGCATATCTGGACCAACACAAAAGAAATTCCGGGTAACGGCATTGACGATGATCACAACGGATATGTGGATGATGTGCACGGATGGAACTTTCTGGGCAATCCGGACGGACGGAATATTTCGGAAGAAAGTTATGAGGTTTACCGGGAGTATTACCGGCTCCGTCAATTGCTTTCCGGGATCCCGGACGCCATTTTCACGGATACCGCAGAGAATGACTACTGGGTGAAAATAAGAAAAAGGTTTCTAAAAGATTCCCTCCGGCAGGCGCAAACGGTATTCAAAGTGGGGCAGATGATTCCCCGGATGGAAGTCACGGACAGCATATTGAAAACAGCTCTGCACAAGGATTCCGTTTACGCGCGGGACCTGGAAAAAATGGAACCGTCCGATTCCGTCACCGGGGTGGCCAGAAAGAACGGACTGCAATATTTCCGTAAATATTGGATAACGCCGGAGATGACACTGGAAAAATTCATCGGAGAAGCGGAGAAATACCTGGTGGGGGCGAAGCTTGCTTTGAAAAGTTATTCCGATGATCCCAATGCGCTGCGCAGGGAGATCGTGGGAGATGATTTCAACAATATCAACGACCGGAATTATGGTAATAATAATATTTCCGCGGGTGATCATACCCATGGCACGCATGTTTCGGGAATTATTGCCGCTTCCCGAAATAATGGAACCGGCATCAATGGAATCGCCGGTCATGTGCTGATCATGTCCGTGAGGACAATTCCGGATGGAGATGAGCGCGACAAGGATGTGGCCCTGGCGATCCGGTATGCGGTGGATAATGGCGCCCTGATCATAAACATGAGTTTTGGTAAATATTTTTCTCCCGGGAAAAAATGGGTGGATGAAGCGGTGCGGTATGCCGAACTGCATGATGTGCTGCTGGTGCATTCTGCAGGAAATGATGAATCGGACAACGACAGCGTTCCCACTTATCCAAATCCACATTACAAGGCCTTGAACAGCCGGTCGGGCAGTTTCATTACCGTGGGAGCCAGCGGGGGCGGTCCGGATAGCCTGATTATGCCACGGTTTTCCAATTATGGAAAAAAGGAAGTGGATTTATTTGCGCCGGGTGTAAAGATTTATTCAACAGTGCCCGGAAACCAGTACGAAACATTTAGCGGTACCAGCATGGCGGCTCCCATAGTGAGCGGTGTTGCCGCACTGTTACTCGAATACTATCCCCGATTAAGTGCCAGGCAGTTAAAATATGTACTCATTCATTCGGTGATGAAACTGCCGGACGCAAAGGTAAAACTGGCCTCGAATGGCAAAACCGTCGATTTTGGCAGTTTATCGTCCGCCGGTGGAATTGTGAATGCGTATAACGCCTTAAAGCTGGCCGCCACCCTGCACGGGGAAAGAGGGAAAACCCTTAGGATGAAGAGGATACAAACAAAAAGGGACTAAGGATATTGTGACCGCCAACAATTTTTTGTATGTTAATACCGTTAATTATGCATCAACCCCCGAAACCCAAATCTGATCCCTATGCAACCCCACATCGACAATCAGCAGGACCGTCTTGCCGAGATATTCCGCCAGATGGACAACCAGGTCACCCAGGAAAGTAAAGTAGCTTATTTGAAAATTCAAAGCTGGCAGTTTGCCGTTCGCACACCAGAAATAGGGGCAACTTATTTAAGGGAGGCAGCTTCCATGATTACCCAATCCCTGCTTTCTTTTGTTCCAAACTCTTTTGTATTGAGCGAAGAAGGATATTTTCTGCACCCCATCGAAAATTAAAGGTTCAAAAAAATCTTCAGGAAAAGCTGACGCATTCCTTCAGTTCCTTTTCCGTGTATGCCATGTTGTACTGCTTCAGTACATCTGCCGGTACGCCGTTCCATTGATTGGGTACGTTCCCGACATAACCCACGTCTTTCACACCCATTTCTGTTGTATAGAATCCGGTGGCCACCAGGTTGCGTATCAGACTAAAAAATGCTACCCCCTGGGCCATGCCCGGTTTCGCTTTTTTAGGCCAGGCTATCTGATCCACCATCTCCATTTGCTGTTGTTGGGTGCAATCTTTAAACGCTTTTTCATATCGGTTAAGGCATTGCAGGTCCAGCCAGCGTAGTCCCCCCCGCAAGGGTGTCTGATGTTCCGGCATGTCTTTTACGATGAACTCAATAAAATCAGGAACTTTCGCATCGGAGGCGCTGCCACTTACGTCGTCCCTGGGTATAATGATGTCTCCCAGGATGGTTATGGTAGCCATTTCTTCCGGGGTAAAATAGTTTTTTTCCGCCTGCAACCTGCTTTCATTTGCCTTTTCTTCCGGCATCCGGTTGATACCTGTCCCCGCCGATTCTTTGGCTACCGCTGCAGCGGCTTCCGGTTTGTTTTCGCCCGATTTACATGCTTCTGCAATCACACCGGTGGAAAGGCCGCCGATGATGAGGGTCTTTATCGATTTACGTCTATCCATAACCGTTAATTTAAATGTTGTGTTTTTTCATTTCTTCCACAATATATTCGGATGTTCTCATGCTCAGGGCCAGGATGGTCCAGGTGATGTTTTTGTCCGCCTGGGATACAAACGGACCGCCGTCCACGCAGAATAAATTCTTGCAGTCGTGCGCCTGGCTGTATTTATTCAGCGGAGAATGTTTGGGATCGTTCCCCATGCGCACGGTACCCGCCTCATGGATGATATTGCCCGGAGCATGAAGTCCCCAGTTGTTCTTCTCATTATCCTGGTGTCCCCAGGTGGTGATGGCGCCCATGGCATGGAGAATCTCCTTGAAGGTCTCCTTCATGTGTTTGGCCTGTTTAATCTCATAGTCCGAATGGCTGGTATTGAAACGCAGTACGGGAATTCCATACCGGTCAACCACTTCGGGGTCTATCTCGCAATAGTTATTGATGTTTGCAACGGTTTCTCCCCGCCCTGCCATGCCGACATGGGCACCAAAGAGCGTCCGGTAATCTTTTTTCAGGGACGCACCATAACCGCCGGGTTCTTTGCCCATGATCTGGTAATCGCCGTTGAGATCTTCGATGCCCCAGCTAAAGCCATATAACGGCATGTCAAAGCCGCCACCATATTCAATATGGTAACCGCGGGGGAAATCCAATTTCTTGTTATCGAGCCACCAGGGCGTATAGACGTGCATGCCGCCAACGCCGTCTTCATTGTATCTTTTGCGGTCCATTAATTCCGGTATGATCCCGCCCATATCGGCGCCAGTGGAATCATGGAGGTATTTGCCGACCACATTGCTGTTATTGGCCAGACCATTTGGATGACGGGGTGATTTTGAGTTGAGCATCAACCGGGCGCTTTCACAGGCGCTGGCTCCCAGAACCACGGTTCTTCCAAACACCTGGTATTCCTGCATGTCCACCTTATTTACATACGATACCCCCGTGGCCAGTCCGTCTCGGTCCGTCAGCACTTCCCTGGCCATAGCATTGGTCACCAGGTCGATATTGCCTGTTTTCAGCGCCGGGATCACCAGGCAGGAGGAAGCGGAAAAATCACCATACACTTTACAGCTCCGGCCGCATTGCGCACAAAAGAAACACTGTCCTCTTTCGCTGTTGACCTGTTTGGTGAGAATGGACAAACGGGAAGGGATAACCGGAATACCGATGCTGGTACCTGCTTTTTTTATGAACAGTTCGTGGAGCCTGGGTTTGGGGGGTGGCAGAAAGAACCCATCCGGATCATTCTCTAACCCTTCGTTTGTTCCGAATACCCCCAGCATCTTGTCTATTTTATCGTAGTACGGTTTCACGTCTTCATAACCGATCGGCCAGTCATCACCCAAGCCGTCAATGCTTTTCCTTTTGAAATCCTTGGGTCCGAAACGGAGGGAAATCCGGCCCCAGTGGTTAGTCCGTCCCCCTAACATGCGTGCTCTCCACCATTCCCAGCTGGTGGTACCGGGCGCTCCGGTCTGGGTGTAGGGTTCATCATCGATGCTCCAACCCCAATAACACCCGTCAAAATCGCCGAAGGGCCTGTATTTGGTGCTGGCGCCCCGGCGGGGCGACTCCCAGGGATTTTTAAGCTGGTTGGAATCAGTTTTTGGGTCGAACATCGGGCCTGCTTCTATGAGGCAGACTTTTAAACCTGCATTCGCCAAAACGTAAGCGGCCATTCCTCCCCCGGCACCGGATCCGACAATCACTGCGTCATATTTCTTCGGCTGCTTCCTGATTTGAAGATCTCCCATGGTAAATTTTATAAGAAAGGGTAAACTTGAATTGAAAGTTTAAATT
>DASRLM010000179.1:0-2357 GCA_035648455.1 Puia sp.
GGATTGCTGTCAGTAATGACTTAACCATCGGAAAAAAATTTAACCCTGTTGGTAAATGGTCATGGAAATGAATTTGAAAAACGAAATTCCACCGGGTGCTTGAATTAGCTTGCGAATTATTGTTGTCTTTTCAATTCTCCATGATGTCCAATTTTGCTCCTTTGGCTGTAAGCCCTGTACGGTCTGTAATTCTTCCTTTGGAAAAGTTTGTTCTTCCGTTTGCTTAACTAAATTCTTTATCTTTTACAAAGAAATGCTGTGTGCTTTCAGTCACTACACCGGCGCGGCACAACTGCGGGTTTTCATCCCGGAATTTTTTTGTTAAATGATCGCGGTGCGGAAGTTCCCAGGGCGCTTTGTCGGCTGTTGTATAATCTTTGAAGTGCTCAACATTTCGCCCGCGCTCCAGTACCAGCGTCTTTAATCCCTTTTCGGCAAGTTCCTTGGCCGCCCATCCGCCGGTCATGCCGGTGCCGATCACTATGGCATCGTAGCGGTATTCTTTATTTCCACCTTCTCCTCCCATGATATCTATTTAGATTTTATACCAGCCCAAAATTAAATATATTGAAGTCTGCGCCCATCGCCGCTACTGTCCTGTATATGCCCAATCGAAATCGACGATCCTTCCATTCAATTCCCATTTGGCGGGTCTGGGGTTCGTCAGCCAGTCGAGGGGTATTCCAAGCGGTTGTGCCCGGGCCGCCAGGTCAAAACATTTTTTTACGGCTGCATTTTGCTCCGTACCCATCGCCTCCGGTTGGGCGCTGATGAATAACGGTGCACTGCTCTCTGCCAGCAGTTGAAGCCATTGCCGGTTTTCCTTCCAGGGAATGCCCGTCGTAATCCCTACACAATCGCCATCTGCCGCATAGAACGCATTATGCTGGGGCAGACGGAAGCCCAGCGTGTTTACGCCCATTTTCACCGTCCGGGCCCATTCTTTGCCGCTGGTATCATCCCCGATCCGGTTGAGCTCAAAGATCCCGGCCGACAGGTGACTGACCGTATTACAACCGATGAGATACACGTTGACGGCTGCCTCCCGGATAGTCCGGTATAACTGAAGAATGATCTCCGCATTCGTCTTCGACCGGTCATTGAAATGCCAGCCCGGCACAGTCATTTCCTCGTTCATCTGAAACCCCCACCTGCCGAAAAGATCATAGGTCGAATAATCATGTTTGATCAGCTCGAATCCCCACTCCTTATAAAGCCTGATAATATCGCCGATGCGTCGTAAGTTCTCGGGAAGGGTCGGATCCAGACACCGCTCTTTCAGGTTCTTCTGGCCATTACGTACAGGGATCAACGCCGTTGGGTTATCGTTCTTATTGGCCAGGAGCGGGCGGGTCCAGAGACCGGGCCGCATCCCCAGCTTTTTGATCTCTGCCGCCACCGATGACATATCACCGAATTTCGCATTGGACTTGCTATAGTCATCACCCCAGCAATATTCTTCGTTGCCCCTGGCTGAGGGGAGCGACCATCCGTCATCTATTACCGAAAAAGGACGGTTGGAGACATCCTGCGCCAGGTCCGCCATCGAGCTGGTGGTCTTCAGGATCAGGTCCCTGGAATTATTTCCATAGGCAAAATACCAGTCATTGATCCCATAGACTGGTTTTTCCGGGAGGACCGGATGATCACAAAGCATTTTACAAAAACGGGTATCGGTCTGAAAAGCTGTTTCTCCCGCCCGGCTTTCCATAGTGACGATGGTAGCCGCCATAAGAGTCCTGTCCCCCAGCACCACACCCGAGCCGCCGGAATGAGTATCTAAAAACAGTTCCAGTTGCTGATCAGACGCCTGCCAATACGCAATGCTGCCGGCGCCGGTTTTTACACCAAAGCCATAAGTCTTGCGTCCGTCATGGACCAGCAGGTACCAGGGTGCTTTGCGCTGGGCGGAAACATGCTCCCAGGCCAGATCTCCATAAGACCTTTCCCAATGGTCCCCCAGGTATTTTGAATCCGGCGGAAAAACACGGCTCCAGCTAAGCCTTACCTTCTCTAATTCCAGGTCCGGAGCATGGATCGTGACCGCCAGCGATTCACCGGCATATTCCAGCTTCACTGTAACCGGTCCGCCGGTCCATTGATCGCCGGATCCGGCCAGCCACATCCATTGTCCTGATCGCAGGATCGCGACCTGCGAAGGAAAGCCCATCGCCTGGTACGAAGCTCCGCTCTCCACATCGGTCCGGGTAAAGAACAAGGAAGCGGCGGAAAAACCCGAAATTTTTATAAATCGTCTTCTTTGCATGAAAATAAGTTGAATGCACGCCTTCCTGATTTAAGGATAGCACCAATTTAGACTTTTTACTAATACCTGTTATGTCTGCTAATTGCGGTAA
>DASRLM010000180.1:0-10488 GCA_035648455.1 Puia sp.
GCCGGGACAAGAACAATATTGAAGCCGAATTTGCCCTGAGGGACATTAACAAACCTATGGGGGTAAGCGAATTTCAATTCACCAAAGTATTGCCCGACAATTTAAAAAGCGATTTGCCCACTATTGAAGAAATTGAAAATCAGTTGAAAAATTTAGGATGACCCAAAAGCCCATTGCAGCCATGCGTTCACCCTTCCTCCGCCGGTGCTTCAGCAGGCAAAGCATTAGACGTCTCGCGTTCTGCATGCAGAGATCCGGTTGAATGTTTCTTTACAAATCTTTTCTGAAAAAGAAAAAGAGTGATCACGCCAATGGAAATGGAGGCATCCGCGATATTAAAAACCGGACTGAAAAATTCAAATTCATCACCGCCCACAAGAGGGAGCCAGTGCGGGTAATGACTTTTTATGAGCGGGAAATACAGCATATCCACCACCCTGCCATGCAGGAAACCGGCATATCCGTGAGCAGGAAATAATTTAGCTACATGGTCATAGGTGCTTTCTTCAAAAATGAGTCCGTAGAACATGCTGTCGATCAGATTGCCCAGCGCCCCCGCAAAAATCAATCCCGCACAGATAATATATCCGTTGTGATAGTTTTTCTTAATGAGCGTCCGGATATAATAGACACCGAAAATAACCGCAGCCAGCCGGAACAGCGTGAGGAACATTTTTCCGAAATTTCCGCCAAACTTCCATCCCCAGGCCATGCCCTCATTCTCCACAAAAAACAACTGGAATTTTTTGCCGAGGATATGGATGCCGCTTTCATAAGGAGAAACCGGCAACCGGTAATACGCATCCCAGGTATGGCTCAAAGGCATGTGCGTTTTTACCCAGATCTTCAGCGCCTGGTCCGCGACGATGATCAGCAGGACGATAAAAATGACCTTCCTTTCTTTCATATTCATAATGAGCCGCAAATATAATGAACGTCTGCTTAAGCGAGATTAGTTGACGGATGACTGATGACGGTTTTATCCGCCGTTCACTCATAATAAACCCTCTTTACCCGCTGTGAAATGCCGGCCAGCAGTTCATAGGGAATGGTTCCCGCCCAATGGGCCACCTGTTCCACCGGCAGGTCAGGGCCGAATACAATCATTTCATCTCCTTCCCGGGCCTCTTCAATGCCTGTAATATCCAGCATGCTCATGTCCATGCAAAGACTGCCGATGGTAGGAACAAGTTTTCCCCTGTACCACATTTTGCCAACACCGTTTCCCAAAGCACGCGGATAACCATCGGCGTATCCCAGCCTCACCGTGGCGATCTGCATGGCATGATCCGCCATGCCCCGGCGATTATACCCAACGGTTTCCCCCGCAGCAATGGTTTTGATCTGGGCAATCGTCGTCCGCAATGTTCCCACGGGTTGCAGATCCAGTAAATGGGAAGCTGCCGGATCAATACCATATAAGCCGATGCCCAGCCTCACCATATCCAGCTGTAAGGCCGGGTTTCTGACCACGGCAGCCGAATTGGAAATATGTTTCAGAAACGGATGTGGCAGATGGCGCTCCAGCAGTTCCGCCATCTCCTGGTATTGCCGGAACTGTCTCGCGGTAAATTCGTCCTGCTGTGGCTCTTCGCTGGCAGCGAGGTGGCTGAAAACGGACTGCACATGAAAGGGTGACTGCGCGAGATTTTCCAGCAGTTCCGGAATTTCCCGGGCACCAAAACCAAGCCGGTTCATACCGGTTTCGAGTTCAAGGTGAACCGGAAACATGCCCATGGCCTCCTGTTTCAGGCGTTTGGCCATCGCCCGGAGTACGGGAAAAGAATACAGTACGGGTTCGAGCTGGTATTCCACCAGGGCATCCAAAGCCGACTCCTCGGTGTTCATAACGAGAATGGGCAACCGAATCCCACTCCGGCGGAGGGAAACGCCTTCATCTGCATAGGCAACGGCGAGGTAATCCACATTATGAAATTCGAGCAACCGGGCAATTTCAAATCCGCCGCTGCCATAGGAAAATGCTTTCACCATGGCCATGATGCGGGTGGAGGGTCTCAGCAATTGCTGATATTGTTTCAGGTTATGGGCCATCGCCTCCAGGTTCACTTCGAGCGCAGTTTCATGAACCTGCCGGGAAAGCAGGCGGTCTATCCGTTCAAAACCAAATATGCGCGCGCCTTTCAACAGGATGGTCTCATCCCGGAACACACAGGCAGGAAAAGAGGAAAGCAAGGAGTCGGTGGAAGGATGGAATTGTAGTTCCTTCGCGGATTCGCCGGTAAAAAGATGACGGTTTGCCGAAATCTGTTCGCCGACAGCGATCAGCCTGTCCACCTTATATTTCTTCAGCAATACGGCCACTTCCCCATACAGGTCTTCCGGCGAACGACCGCTTTCCAGGATGTCGGACAGGATCACTGTGCGTTTGGGATGCTGTTGCTGCAGGGATAAAAATTCAAGCGCCATTTTCAATGAACTGATGTCTGCGCTGTAACTGTCGTTGATAATGGAACAATGATTGATACCGGTCTGTATTTCCATGCGCATGGTCACGGGACTCAGGCGCAGCAGCCGGGACTGCAGTTCTGCAGCGGGCACGCCAAGATACAATAGTACGGATACCACCGTCAGCGTGTTTTGCAGAGCGGCCACCTGAACGGATCCTATAAGGAGGGACCACTGATTGCCTTCATAAGAAAGTTTCAGACGCGTGGAGCCCGCATGCTTCTGTTGTGAAAGAACACGCAGCGCAGCACCATTTTTTCCAAACGAAAAAAGTTTTATTCCGGGATTTCCTTTTTTCCATTCCTGAACCGTGGCATCCAGCAATGCGTCATCGGCAGGATAAACCAGCACGGCCGAGCGGTTGAACAACCGGAGTTTTTCGAGAATTTTTGCGTGGGTATTTTCAAATCCTTCGTCATGCGCCCCGCCGATGTTGGTGAGAATGCCAAGGGTAGGCCGGATGATTTTTTCGAGTGTCCCCATTTCTCCGGCCCTGGATATTCCGGCCTCTATCAGGGCCAGCTCATTCGTTTCATTCATCTGCCATACGCTGAGCGGAACACCGATTTGGGAATTATAACTTCTGGGACTGCGTACGATGCGGTATTTGTCTTCCAGCAACTGGTTCAGCCATTCCTTCACTATGGTCTTTCCATTGCTCCCGGTAATGCCGATCACCGGATAGTCATATTGTTGGCGATGAAAGGCCACCAGTTGCTGTAAAGCACCCAGGCTGTCTTTCACCAAAATAATATTGGCTTCAGGAAAGTCCTTTATATCCACTGGCTGGTAAACCAGAAAATTCCGCACCCCGCGTTTGTACAGGTCATGCATAAAAGTGTGGCCGTTCCGCCGCGCGCCAAACAAGGCGAAGAATAAAGAGGTCTCGGGGAATATTAACCGCCGGCTGTCCGTCAGCAATTGTTCAATCTGATCATCCCGCTGAAATTGCAGAAAGGATCCATTTACAAGAGAAGCGATATGCCTTATGGTATAACCCAATGTGTATAAGGATGTTTAGGAGGAAGGATGCTTTTTACTCCAGACCAGGGAAATCAGAATAGACAGGAGAATGCACAGCAGGATCACACCCAGGGATACCATCACCGAAACCTTTACATGCACCAGTTCACTCAGCATTTTCAGGCCAACAAATACCAAAACCGTTGCGATCCCCTGCTGCAGGAAACGGAATTTGTGCACGGCACCCCGCAGGAGAAAAAACAGGGATCGAAGTCCCAGTACGGCGAAAATATTGGATGTATAAATAACCAGTTTATTCTGGGTGATGCCAAATACTGCCGGAATAGAATCCAGTGCAAATACGACGTCTGTTGTGGCCAGCAAAACAATGACTACAAACAGGGAGGTATAAAATTTCTTGCCCCCGATCCGGACGGTTAGTTTTCCTCCCCCGTCTGCCGAAGTAATCGGAAAAAAGCGTTTCAGAAACCGGTAAACCCTGTTTTCTTCAAGGTTCACCTGCTGTTCCTTTTTGGCGAAGAACATCGTGAGGCCGGTATACAGGAGTATCGCACCAAAAATGTAGAGCAGCCAGTTGAATTCACGGACCAGGGCTATTCCGGCCGTGATAAATATGATCCGGAAAAAAACGGCCAGCAGGATGCCGATCAGCAACACGCGGGAATAATGCGTATCCTTCACCCCGAAAAAAGTGAAGATCAGTATAAAAACAAAGATATTGTCAATGCTGAGGCTCCATTCCATCAGATAGGCGCTGAGGTATTCGAGGGCCACGTGTTTGCCTTCTTCATACCATAAAAATACACCAAAGGCCAGCGCCAGAACAACCCAGAATGCGGTCAGCAGCAGGGCCCGGCCAATGGTAATGACAGAGCCTTTTTTACTGAGCAATCCCAGGTCAAAAACAAGCGCAAACACGAGCGCAATACCGAATATGAGATAGGCCAATTGAGAATGATTCAAAACCGGTGAAATTTATATGATCCTTTTCAGGCGATGCTGTATTTTCTTTTCCTTATGAATTGAAAGATAACACCACACAACAGGAAAACCAACAAAGGTCCGGCAATGTTGACAAACTGCCAGAATGTTCTGTTTTCTTCCGTTTTTTCCGGATCCAGCATACGCAGCGTGTAATCCTTGGATCTGGCTTCCAGTATGCCGGATGGACTCACACAATAATCCAGACAATTTTCCAGAAAATCTCTGTTGGCAAAAGTATAATTGATGTCCTTGCTGTATCCGAGTGCAAGGGGACCGCCCTCACGCAGTTCATTCATCACCACATCGGCATCTGCACAAACGATCACCCGTGCCTCTTTTTGTCCGGATCTTAAAAATGGCTGATGGTAGATGCTATCCAGGCTGTCTGCTGTCGCCGGTAAAATCCGGTTGGCATACAACGAGCTGAATTTCCCTTCCAGCAAAACGGCTACCGGAACGTTTTGCCTGTCGTATGATTTCGGATCATCCGCCGTTTTAATACTCTCCAGCGTGATCATGGCGGGCGTTGAAATGGTTCTCGCATTGGGAGAACTTTGCAGCAGAATGGATTTCCGGATGCCTGGTGCGCTGACTGTATCAATGGAATTGGCAAACCGGGAAAAAACAGGATCCAGATTTTTTGAAATGGGACTTGACGGATTGCCGTCCAGCAGGGGATAATAGGGCCAGGGCATCAGCTGAAACTGCGGCTTGCCGCCCTGGGAACCCACCACCAGATTGATGTTGGCATTCTGCATATCTTCCACCAGGTCCTGGTTGATGCGTACGCCATAATGGAAAAACAGGTCATCCAGGTTCAACCCGCGGTCATAAGCGATCACTTCCTTACTCGCTTTCAGGCTGTCTGGTTCAGCATATAAGTTATCAATCATGCAGATCAGGCTTCCTCCGCGCATCACAAACTGATCGAGTTTTCGTTTTTCGTCATCCGTAAATTTAACCGAAGGTTTTACCATCACCAGAACATCCGGATGATCAGGGATCACCGGAATGCTGTCCAGGCGCACGATACCAAACCGGAAATTTTTGCGCAGGTATTGTATCAGGTCATACACACGGAAGTCGAGCGGTTCCCCATTTCCCATCAGGTATCCAACGGAAGGAAGGGAATCCCTGACCAGCTTATCGATGGCATGGGCAAATTTATATTCAAGCAGTGTTTCCGCATTTACGTAGAGTTGTTCCGGCGGCTGACCTTCCCGGCTGCGCTGTACGCCCTTGAGCAGGTCAACCGGAAAAACTTTACCCTGGTATTTTACCAACGCCGCCGGTATCACGATGCGCTGGCTTTGTTCCTCTCCTTTTTTGGCCTGCGCAACCACGGTCATGGGTTGAATATCCATACGACTCAGGGAATCCAGGATCATGGCCCGTGTAGTATCATCTGCGCCTGCCACCGGATCCACAAACCGATAATGGATTTTTCCGTCTGCATATTCATTGAAATCCTGCAACATGGCCTCCGTACTGTTGCGGAGCTTGCGCAGGCCCGATTTTAAATCTCCCTGCAGGTAAATATCCACATACACTTCATCGGGAATGTGCCGGAGCATTTGTTTTACCGGCTTACTCAGGGTATATTTTTTTTCGCTGCTGAGATCGAAACGCAAAGAAGAATAAGAAACCGCGATGTTGATGAGCACCAGCACAATCAACAGATAAAACCAGCCCGATTTGGAAGAAAAGATCTTTTGCATGTTTCAGGCTATCTTTTAAGCAGATTGTTTCTGGTAAGGGTTAAAAAAAACAGGATCACACTGAGGAAATAAACCAGATCGCGCGCGGTAACCAGACCGCGGCTCATATTGCGGTAATGGAAGTCGATGCCCAGCATATCGATATAATAATCAGCCCCGGCAGGAAAAGAAGAAATACCGCTGATGGCGTGAAAGCCGGAATAGATCAGGAAACAGGTAAACCCGGAGGCGATGAAAGCGATCATGGCATTGCTGGTAAAACTGCTGCAGCAGAGCGCAATCGCAGCAAAAACGGCGGTCAGCAGGAACAGGCCGATATAGGCACCGGACGTAGCGCCCATGTCCATGCCGGGTTCCACCGCCAGTTGCTGAACAGAAAAAAAATAGATCCAGGTGGGTATCAGGGCAATCCCTATTACGAGCAGGGCGGCGAGGTATTTACCGTTTACGATCTGCCAGTGGGTGAGTGGTCTGGATTGAAGGATCTCAAAGGTTCCGCTTTTGAATTCTTCGGAAAAACTGCGCATGCTGATAGCCGGTATCAAAAGCAACAGAACCCAGGGAGCGAGATCAAAAAATTTCTCCAGACTGGCATATCCAAAATCCAGGATGCTGCTGTCGGGAAAAACAAAAAGTAGGAGGCCGGTGATGAGTAAAAAAACGATGATGGCAATATAGCCTGTTAAGCTGCTGAAAAATTGCCTGAATTCCTTTTTGCAAACGGCCCACATAGCACGAAAATAACGAGGGAAAAAGGGAATTGGTAAATAATTTTTTTTAACAAATCATTTTCTTATATATTCGCCCCGCGTTTGAAAAACCATCCTGAAAAATAAATTGAATACCCTGGCTATAGCTTATAACCATCCCTACTTGCTTAAAGATCCCGTTTCGGCGGGATTTTTTATTCATGCTATCTATTCCACCTTCTTGATCAGCTGCTTCGTCAGCATCCGGTCCTTATAAAGCACCTGCAACACATACATCCCGCTTTGCAGGTTAACCAGCCCGCCGAGGTCATAGTGATTCAAACCCTTGCCGGCTGTTTGGGTTTCTCTTGTAATCAACCTGCCGTAGGTATCATATAAGCTTACTGTTATAGGATGATCTTCCGGAACGGTCATATTGAATGAAACAGAACTGACGAAAGGATTTAGGAAACCACTTATGGCCAGCGGTATATCCTGGCTGCTGAGCAGAATGATTTTGCTGTAGGTCCCGTATTGCTGATCATTGATCCGGATCCGGTAAAATACCTGACCCGCCAGGGATTGCTGGTCATCAAACGAATAGTCGGCTCCGTTACCCGCAGCGGCCTTCCCCGGTATTGTTCCCACGGTTCTGAAATGCATACCCTGGTCGTCACTTCGTTCAACACTGTATACGATATTTCCTGTTTCCTGGAAACTGGTCCATTGCAACCGGGCAAACCCGTTGCTGACTTCTCCTTTTAAAATCACCTGCGTCGGAAGCACGACCAGACAATTCACCGCGTGTACAATTTTGGGAGTAGAAGTGATGTACCGGCAATTGGGATCATTCAGACTGGATGTGGTGGAGGCCAGTATAAGCCGGTAGATGATGGTGGCATCCACATTGTTCAATCGGTAATAACGGGTTACCAGATATTCGTACAGGTTTGTAATGGCATTGTAAACCGGAATGGAAGAACCGTGGTCTGCCATGCCCAGGGTATCCGCTCCCGGAGCGGTCCAGGTGGCACCGCCGTCCACACTTTTTTCAAGTCGCCATTCCGTATAATTATTAAAGAAAGCACTTATTTTGAAACGGACCGTATCGTCGGAACCCTGGCAAAGCGTGTCGGGTTTGTTGGGTGTCAGAGCGATATCCGGCGTACAGGTGGCCACGCCAATATCATCAATGGCCCAGTCGTTACCGCCGCCACCCGGCGCATTGTTCCGGATAAAAATAACCATGCTGGTTTGTGTAGGACCGGTTAAATAAGTAAATCCCTTGCGGATCCATTGCCCGGTATACAAAATATTTCCGGAGGTATAATAATCATACCCGTTCACATTAAAAGTCAGGTTGGGATGCACTCCGGATGAGTCAGCCGGACCCGTTGGAATATAAGCCGGAAGTCCGGCGCTTCCCGGGGGTCTGCCGTTAGAGTCGCAGGCACAACGGGAACAGATATTCCTGAACCAGGCATAGTATTGATAATAAGTATTCGGACAAAGATTGTTCACGGTATCCAGAAAAGCGATACCGGTTTTATAGGAGGAGTTGATCACGGCCATATAACCTCCCGTGCTGCTGGTTACCGTGTCGCTGGCCGGATTACCCAGCAATGGATTGATGGCGCCCGTATGGTCACCGATGATATCCCAGATACCGAATACACGGTGCGTTTGGCCGGGAATAATATTCGCATCCGGAATGGGCCAGGTATTTAGCGTGGTATAGCCGACACCCCCGGTGCTGGTATTGTTTGAAATATTGTAATAATAATCCTGCGGCGAATTGGCGCCAAACAAGGCATACGTATAATTCGCGGATATTTTTCCGGAAGCCGTTCTGTTCTTTGCTTTACCAAAACCAAATGTTCCTCCGAATTCGGAGAGAATGGCATTGGTACCCGAGGTGGTTGTACAAATCCCCAGATTTTTAAATATCATCACGGAATCGACAGGAAAGGTAATCAGTGTGGTTCCGGAAGCGAATGGGCGGAATGTGATGGACCCGCCGCCTAAACTGATGGGTGCATTGTATGCGCCTGTTACCTGAACCCGGAAACTGGCAACGAGGATACAGGTGCCCCCGTAAAAAGATGGTTTGTCGTTATACTTGATCCGTCCGCGTCTGAAAGCTGTTGCCGTTGGCGCATTATTAAAACCCAGGTTTATCCGAACGGTACTACCGGTTACCCATCCGGCATCATCTCCGGTTGCATCGGTAAATGATTTATATACTTTGCCTTCGTTGGTTAGGATGGCCAGGGTTCCGGGCAGATAGCTGGTATTTGCGGGAATTACATCAAAGTAACCACAACTGTCCATATAGTCATTCGCGCCGCTTCCACCCACAACAAAAGTAGCGCGGATCTCCAGGATGTCTCCGGGTTCAACCGTTCCTCCGGTCAATCCCTTGGTAATGTTTACATAACTTTTACCATAATCAATTTTTAGCTGGGCACTGGCTGAAAAGGCGCAAAGTGAAAATAACATCAGGCTACTGATGATGCGCACGAAGGGTATGCGGCACTTAAAGGTTTTCATAGTCGGATTTTCGTGGTGAATGGTTCACCAGAATGGGTTTAGGCACCTTAAAACTAATACCTATCCGTTCGATTTCAAATCGTAATTATACGTTTTGTTGCCGATTGTAACATTTAGTACAATATACTGAGGATCAATGTATTAATAACTTTCCGGGGTTAGCATTTGGGGGCTACACGGCAAAGCTTTCCCCGCAGGCGCAGGACCTGCTGGCATTGGGGTTACTGAAGAAAAAGCCTTTCCCGCTTAATCCTTCGGAAAAATCAAGGGTGGTATTGACGAGGTATAAAAAACTTTTCAGATCGGTGACCACTTTCACGCCATTGTCCTCAAATTCCTGATCCATTGGTTTCTTTTCCTTATCGAAATCCATTTTATAGCTCAGTCCCGAACAGCCTCCGCTCACCACCGATACCCTCAGGAAATAATCCTGGCCATCTGCAAGGGAAGCTTCCTCCATGAGGCGCTTAACTTTTTCTTTTGCTTTATCAGATACGTAGATCATGGTGGTTGTGTAAAATAGTGATTAATGCGTTAATTTGAAAATTTGATGATTTGAAAATGAAAGGCAACGCCGAGTCCGCATATTCCGGCATTTTCAAATTTTCAAATCATCAAATTTTCAAATTATCCATCTTCCCCGCTTCTTCCCTCAAACGCCTCACCATACCCTTAACTTTTTCAATGGTAAAGTCTATTTCCGCTTCGTTCGTGTATCTCCCCAATCCAAATCTGAGGGAACTGTTGGCCAGCTCGTCTTCCAATCCCAAAGCCTTCAATACATAACTGGGTTCTGGTGAAGCCGACGTGCAGGCTGAGCCGGAGGACACGGCAATCTCTTTACTCAGACCTATCATCAGCGCATTTTCATCCACATATCTGAAAGAAAGGTTGCTGACCTGGGGCAGTCTGGATACCGTGCTTCCGTTCACCCGGGTTTCTCCAATCATTAACAAAGCTTCTTCCAGTTTGTTGCGCAGGGCGCTTATCCGGAGGTTGTCGGTTTCCATTTCCTTTAAACAGATCTCACAGGCTTTTCCAAAGCCCACGATACCCGGCACATTCAGGGTACCGCTGCGGCGCCCCCGCTCATGGCC
>DASRLM010000181.1:0-2787 GCA_035648455.1 Puia sp.
AATAAGCATGATGCATGATGCAGACCAGCGCGTTCAATTCTGGGGTAATTTGGAATAGTAAATCATTAAGACTATGAAAAGAAGAATTTTTGTAAGGAATGCCGGTATAGTTTCAGCGGGCTTGATTTTGGGACCGGGCATTGTTTTCGGCACGAAGCGGAATTCTGTCATACGGGTGGGTATTATCGGATGTGGAAGCCGGGGAACGGCAGTTATTTCATCGATGTCGAAAAATACGAACATCAGCATCATTGCCATGGCGGATATTTTTGATTACCAGTTGCAAGGCGCGTTGCAAAAATTTAACAAGCTGAATACTGATAAGGGATTGCCTGAAATAAGACAATCTAACATTTACCAGGGTTCGAAAGCTTATCTGAAATTGCTGGAAAATCGGGATGTGGATGCGGTATTGATATCCTCCCCATGTTATACCCATCCCGAATTTCTCACAGCAGCCGTTGCGGCCGGAAAGCATGTTTATTGTGAAAAGCCTGCTGCCATAGACGTGCAGGGATGCAAAGAAATGGAGTCATTAGGTAAACAGTTAAATGGAAAGTTGAGTGTTGCCATCGGCTTTGAAATCCGCCAGGCAACACCGTATATAGAAATCATTAGAAGGATTCACGATGGGGCTATCGGAGATATCATCAGCGCCGATCTGTATTATTTTTCCTCCGGGGTTCCGCTGAAACCGTATAAGGATATTCCAAATGATGAAGCCCGCATCCGGAATCATTTTCACTTTCTGGAATTGTCGGGAGGAATATTGGTTGACCAGGGCATCCATATGCTGGATGTTTGTAACTGGGCGCTTGGGGAACATCCCGCAGAAGCCACGGGCACGGGCAGTCTGAAACATGGGCCGGCTTTTGGCAACGCATGGAATAACTATCAGGTGGTTTATAAATATCCCGGCGGCATAAATATGAGCATGCATTCCACGCAATCCGGACCTGTTTTTGGCGATGTTTGTGCCCGGTTCATCGGAACAAAAGGAATTGCCGAAGCGCATTATAACCAGGGCGTATTTATCAACGCTGAAAATAAATGGGATTCCGGTGTAGTAAGGGGGGAGGCGACTCCTGAACAGGTGGCCTCGGGAGCCTTTTTATCGTCGCTCTATAATGCGGATGAAAACAAGGTAAAGGCTTTTATTCAAAGCATCGAAGCAGGAAAATATCTTAATGAAATTCAGCAGGGGACAGAATCCACGCTCACGGCCATTTTGGGAAGGAATGCCGCTGAAGCAAATAAAAAAATCACCTGGGATGAAATGCGTTTGTCAGATGAAAAGATAGATCCAAGATTAAATCTGTCGCAATTTGATAACAAATAGCGGGATGAGGTTTATCGTTAATCATCCTTGTTACGATGATTTCTTACCTTATGCAGTGAAAATTGTCAAGGCTATGCGTAATTCGGGCCTACGTTTTCTCCCATCCCTGTTATTAACAGCTTTTCTTTCCGGTTTTTTTATAGCATGCCAACCGGGGAAAGAAAAGGATTATAGCACCTGGGGGATATATCGCGGAGATGAGGGCAGCAACGCCTACTCCGGACTCGATCAGATAAATCCGGGAAACGTAACGAAGCTTAAAGTGGCATGGACCTATCACACCGGTGATAAAACCGATTATGACCATTTGGAATGTAATCCCATTATCATCCATGATGTTTTGTACGGCATTTCTCCCGGGCTTAAAGCATTTGCCCTTGATGCAAAGACCGGAAAAGAGTTATGGGTTTTTGACCCATTTGACAAAAAGAACAAAGACGGCGGTTATTGCCGCGGATTAACGTATTGGCACGGTAATGACGAACAACGGATTTTCCTGTTTGCTTCCAATAAATTGTTTGCCCTGGATGCCGGAACAGGTAAGCAGATCATGGACTTTGGCGATAGCGGCTATGTAGATCTTAATAAGGAGTTGAGCAGCCATGATGGAAGAGAACATCGTGAGGATGTTACGAACACATCACCCGGGATCATCTACAAAGATTTAATAATAACGGGTTCTTCGGTAAGTGAGAACTACGAGAGCTCCCCCGGGCATATCCGGGCTTATGATGTGCGGACGGGGAAAATGAAGTGGATTTTTCGTACTATACCCGAACCAGGAGAATTTGGGTACGACACCTGGCAAAAGAACAGTTATAAAACGGTGGGCGGATGTAATGCCTGGTCAGGATTAAGCATTGATGCCAAAAGAGGAATTGTGTTTGCAGCAACCGGCACGCCGGCTTTTGATTTCCACGGAGGAGAAAGGACCGGTCAGAATTTATTTGCCAACTCGGTGATCGCATTGAATGCAGCTACCGGGAAACTGATTTGGTACTATCAGGTATCGCACCATGATCTATGGGATTATGATTTGCCATCCCCGCCAAACCTCGTCACCATAAAGAAATCAGGGAAGCTTATTGATGCCGTAGCGCAGATCTCTAAACAGGGTTATATTTTTTTGTTTGACAGGGAAAACGGCAAGCCGCTATTCCCCATTGAAGAAAAACCGGTGGTAGAATCGAAAATGCCTGATGAGCAAACCTGGCCCACGCAACCCGTTCCCTCAAAACCGTTGCCGCTCTGCCGGCAAAGATTTGACGAAAATACAATCACGGATATTTCACCGGAGGCCCATGAATACGTATTGAAAGCAGTCGCAAAATATGCATCCGGTAACATCTATCTTCCTCCTTCAACAGAAGGGATCATCCAAATGCCGGGATTCAGGGGTGGAGCGGAATGGAGCGGTGCCTGTGTCGATATGAAAACCGGCATTCTAT
>DASRLM010000182.1:0-5612 GCA_035648455.1 Puia sp.
TAACCATTCCAGGCTCAATTCTCAATTATTATTTACTTTTAGCCCCATGAAAAGAATTATTCTTCTGTTCTCATTCATCGCGGCAGGATTTACAGGTTTTACGCAGGATTCCCTGATGAAGTTATGGTACGATAAACCGGCGGGCAATGTGTGGGAAGCGGCTTTGCCCATTGGAAACGGCCGGATTGCGGCCATGGTTTATGGAAACACCGGCAAAGAGCTTATACAGCTGAATGAATCCACCGTCTGGAGCGGGGGTCCCAACCGGAACGACAACCCGCATGCACTGGCGGCGCTGCCGGAGGTGAGACGTTTGATTTTTGAAGGAAAAAATCCCGAGGCCGCGAAGTTGGCGGAGCAGACTATACAATCTGAAAAGATTAATGGCATGGCATTTCAGCCGGTGGGGGATCTGAATCTGAATTTCCCCGGCCAGGATTCGGTTGAAAATTATTACCGCGAGCTGGATATACAAAAGGCTGCTGTGAAAACTACGTATACCGTTCACGGGGTCGGGTACCAGCGGGAGATCTTTGCCTCCATTCCCGATCAGGTAATCGTTATGAATTTAACTGCCGATAAACCCGGCAGCCTGAATTTCACTGCCTCGCTGTCCAGTCCGCAGAAGGGCAGGATCAGCATGGAAAATAATGAACTGGTATTTTCAGGAATAAGCGGCGATCGGGATGGTGTGAAGGGCATGGTGAAATTCAGGGCGATCCTTAAAATAAAAACTTCAGGTGGTACACTATCTGTGACCGATACCTCGCTGCAGATTCAAAATGCCGATTCAGCCTGCCTGTTTATTTCCATCGCCAGCAATTATATTAATTACAAAAACCTCGGTGGCGATGAAAAGGAACGCGCATCCCATTATTTGTCCGGCGCCGATGGAAAAACCTACGCTGAATTATATAAAAACCATCTCGAAGCCTATCAGCATTTTTTCAACAGGGTAAAACTGGATCTCGGAACGACCGCAGCCAGCAAAAACCCGACCGATCAGCGCTTGCGGGAATTTGCCGGAGGAGATGATCCGCAGCTGGTTTCCTTATATTTTCAGTTTGGGAGATACCTGCTCATTTCTTCATCGGAACCAGGGGGACAGCCCGCCAATCTGCAGGGAATCTGGAATAACAAAATGGATCCGCCCTGGGGAAGCAAGTACACGATCAATATCAATACGGAAATGAATTACTGGCCTGCTGAAGAAACCAATCTGGCAGAGATGAAGGAACCATTGATTCAGATGGTCAGGGATTTGTCGCAGACAGGAAGAGAAACCGCGCGGGTGATGTATGGGGCCCGCGGATGGGTAGTGCATCACAACACCGATCTGTGGCGGATCACGGGACCGGTAGATGGGATCTATTCTGCCATGTGGCCCATGGGTGGCGCCTGGTTATGCAGGCATTTATATCAAAAATACCTGTATCAGGGAAGTTCCGCCTATCTGGAATCTATTTATCCCGTATTGAAAAGCCTGGCGCAGTTTTATCTGGATTTTCTGGTGGAAGAGCCAACCCATCACTGGCTGGTGGTATCTCCGTCCATGTCGCCCGAAAACAATCCAACGGTTTTCCCCGGCACTTCCATTGCGGCCGGTGTTACCATGGATAACCAGTTGCTGTTTGATCTATTCTCCAACCTCATTCACGCGGCCACGCTGTTAAAAAAAGATGACAGCCTGATAAAACAACTGAAGGCGGCAAGGAATCGTTTACCACCCATGCAGATCGGCAGGTACAGCCAGCTTCAGGAGTGGCTGCAGGATTACGATGATCCCGCAGATAAACACCGGCACGTTTCGCATTTATTCGGCGTATATCCGGCAAACCAGATTTCTCCCTATCGCACGCCGGCTCTCTGGGTTGCAGCCAGAAATTCCCTGATCTACCGGGGTGATGTTTCAACGGGCTGGTCCATGGGTTGGAAGGTAAATCTCTGGGCAAGGTTTCTGGACGGCAACCACGCCTATAAACTGATCACTGATCAGTTGTCGCCCGTAGGGGAGCATGAAGGCGGAGGAACCTATCCGAATTTATTTGATGCCCATCCGCCATTTCAAATCGACGGCAATTTTGGTTGTACGGCAGGCATTGCGGAGATGCTGATGCAAAGCCAGGACGGGGATATTCATTTATTGCCGGCATTGCCGGATGCCTGGAAACAGGGGAGCGTAAGCGGATTGCGGGCAAGGGGCGGATTTGAGATTGTTGATATGCGTTGGCAGAATGGAAAATTAAAAGAAGTTAAAATAAAATCCACGTTGGGAGGCAATTGCCGGATCCGCGTACCCGGTATTTCCGGAATTACAGGTAACATCAAATTAAAACCCGCCATCGGAAATAATCCAAACCCTTTCTTCCGGGTGGATGAAGTTAAGAAGCCGCTCATCTCGCCCCAGGCAAAAATCGCCGGCCCGGAGTTAGCATCTACTCTTTTGTACGATTTTGAAACAAAGCCAGGGAATGTCTATACCCTGCTTGCTCAATGAGGGGGAAGGAAGGCAAAAACTTTACAGATTTGCATAACCCAGCGTTTCAATATCATCCAGGGATTTAGTCAGATGGGTTCTGCCGTTGTCGAGTACATAAACAAGGTCTGAGATTCCTGTTATATATCTGAAAAGATGATCCGTGATCAGCAGACCCTTATTGCCTTTTTCCTCCAGCAGCAGGTCCTTTACTTTTTCCGCCTGAAGCGGGCTGAGATGGGTGAAAGGTTCGTCCAGCATGGCGAACAGGGCTGGGGCCTTTAAAACGGAATATAACTCCACCAGTTTTTGTCCTCCGCCGGAAAGTGTACCGATGGCTGATTTATAATGACCGGCATATTCGGGAAACCATTTTTCAAAATGGCCGAAATCAAGGTGAAAGTCCCTGAAAATTATTTTCAGACTAAGACTGCGCGGAATAAAATGGAATTGCGGCTGAAACCGAAGCAGATCAGGCCTTTTCAATAAGGCATATTGGGCGCAGTGATCCACCCGCACCGATTTTTCACAGGCCACGCTGCCAAAGATGATGTTCATCAAACAGGACTTGCCCTGGCCGTTTCTGCCCAGCAGTCCCGTGATCTTACCTGTTTCACATTTCAGGTAAACGGAACTCAGGATTTTTCTTCCTTTAAATTCCAGTTGAATGCTATCGGCTTCCAGAATATGGGTCATTTGAAAAGATGGGCCAGGGTGATCATTAAAATAAAAAGCGAAAAGTCAAAGATGAATATCGGCGACCAGAGGCGTGTTTTTGATATCCCCAGGTTGAAATAATAATAGTATTCCTGCCGCTTATAGTAATCGACAAAATAGAAAATAATCAATGAGGTTATTACTTTGAGCCAAAACAAGTCAATGAAAACCGAAAAACCATATTCCAGGAAAAGGACCAGGCAACATACACTGATCAGGGTGGACAGGAAAACAAAATTTTTATAGAATGTCCAGAGAAGTCGTATTGTACGGAACAGCCTGGCCGCGGGTCTCTCCATCAGACAAAGCTAGGAAGCCTTTTTTTGATAAATCCGGAAATCAGAACCCCGTTTGTTAAAAAATAAAATAAACTACAGATGTAGTCTGTTAATTACAATAATAGTTGTAGCATTGTATTATGAAACGCTTAAGTGACAAAGAAGAAATGCTGATGAAAATTGTGTGGAAGCTGGAAAAGGCCTTTGCCAAGGACGTCCGGGAGGAATTGCCGGATCCCAAACCCCACATCAATACGGTAGCCACCCAGATGCGGAGACTGGCCGATAAAGGTTTTCTGAAGTATGAAGATTTTGGTGCCACCTACCGGTACTCAGCGGCCATTTCAAAAATGGATTACACGGGGAAATATGTAAAACCCCTGCTCAAAGGTTTTTTTGGGAACTCCATGAAAAATGTGGTCGCCTATTTTGCCGAGGAGGAAGAGATTTCGGTTGCTGAACTGAAGGAAATCATTAAGATGATTGGCAGGAAGGATAAATAAATTTTTGATATGGAACTTTTTGCAATTTACCTGCTGAAAGTGCAGGTCGTGATCTCCGCCCTCTACCTGGTTTATCGGCTGTGCATGAGCAGGGAAAAGTTTTTCAGGATCAACCGTTTTATACTCCTGGGTATCCTGTTCATATCCTTTGTATTGCCCTTATTGCCGGATTTCGCTGTTCTCCATCTGAACAACATGGACGGGTTCCGGAACCGGATGTATTCGGCTAATCCATTTTCCGCATTGTATGACCGGACCGAAGGGATTCAAAAAGAGGTTCCCCGCTTTCAGAACTTCCTGGCCAATTCCGGGAATACGCCCATGTTCCTTTCCAGGATTGCACTTCCTTCCCTGTTCCTGTTATTGGATCTGTTAGTGGCCCTGATTTTATTCATACGCTTCATTATTCAAATCCTCCGGCTTTTCCGGTTGATCCGCGGCAACAAAAAGCGATTGGCCGATGGGATACTTTGCTATGAACATGAAAATGAAATATCCCCCTTTTCTTTTTTTCATTGTCTTGTCCTTAACAGAACGCAGTACAATGAGGAGCTGTATGCTCAGATAATACTACATGAAAAGGAGCATATCCGGGGCTGGCATTCCATCGACATCCTGTTGTCAGAACTGGCGTACATGCTATTATGGATCAATCCGGCGGTCAATGCCTTCAGGCGGTCCGTAAAACTGAACCTGGAATACATGGCTGATGAAGCAGTTCTTAAAAAGGGCATCGATCGCAAGAGTTATCAATGGAATCTCCTGCACAGTCTTTTTCCTTCTCCTGCCTTGGTTAACTTATTTAATTCATCGAAACTTAAAAACAGAATTGCCATGATGAACACTAAAAAAACATCCGTCCGCCAACTTTATAAATATGCATTTATACTGCCGGCCCTCTTCTTCAGTTATTTTGTTATTCATCCGCTAAAGAGCCGGGCGGCGCCTTTTCCGGAACCGAAACTTGTTGCTGAACATAACTTTTCAAAACTGCGGCTTATCGAAGGTTATTATCAGGGGCAGCTAAATAAAAACAGCTACATCCTGATAACGGAAAAGAATGACCGGCTGGTGATCACGCAGCTCTGGAACGGAAAAGATGTGTACTTGGATATCCGGTCAGATCTGGGATTTACGGCCAACCGGAATGAATCGGTAACTCCATCGGGAAAAGCAAAGCGTTTTGAATTTATAACGGATGAAACGGGTGCGGTTTGGCAACTGCTGGTGAATAATGGCGACCGCTGGAATAAGGTACACAATTATCAACCCATGATCAGAAAAGACACCACGCTGCCCATAAGCCAGCTAAAGACCTATGAAGGTTATTATACTTTTCAGTTTGAACCGGGAAAAGATGCGTATATCCATATTGGCGCAGCTGAAAACGGTATTGTATTAAAGCAGATGTGGGATGGGAAAGAAATTCATTTTATTGCGCAGACCCCATTGGATTTCCTGGACGATGGGGGCAACTTTCCGTTGAAATTTACGAAAGATAACAACGGGTCCGTCACGCAGGTATTGGCATTCAACAAGGATCTTTGGAATAAAACGAATGATTATAAACCCCAGGTAATAAAGACTGCGCATTTAAGTCCGAATCAGCTGAAAGCCTGTGCAGGCAAGTACAAATTC
>DASRLM010000183.1:0-2679 GCA_035648455.1 Puia sp.
AAATCGGGCTGGTCGCTTATTGTCAGAATGCTTCTTTCTTTTAAGGCGGAAATAGCTTGTTCCAATTTTTTGGGATCAGCCAGTCCAATAAACAGGATGTGGCAGATTTTGATCTCCTCTATATGGTCATAATGCTGAATAACTACCGGATGCCCGTTCACTTTTTCACCGGAAACAGTTTCTGTCAGGTAAGCATCAAATGGATTTTCTCCCAATACAGCAATGACCATCGGCGCATCAACAGTGGCAAAAGAACTTGCAGGCCAATCGACAAACTGAGTGAAGTTGAAAAGAAAAGCCGCCTTTATCTGGTATTCTCTGGAAACAGATGATTGAGCAGACAAATGCACGGAGCTGCACACTATAATTAATGCAGCGTGCAGAAACCGGATTAGGATGATTTTTAAAATCGGCATGTCAGCTTTCCATTAACACTGCGCAATATTTCGCGCGGAGAAGGTGATGTTGGGATGAATTCAGGGTGTCTGTTATCCAGTAGATTCTGCCCGGTAATGCTCAGCTCGAGGCCTTTTGTCACCTTCCATCCGACCTGAAGATCCAAACCTGCATAACCCGGAACTTTCGGTTCGGGCAATTTGTCCACATAACGAAAGACGAAACCCAGTTCAATATGAGCCGGAAGATCAAACATAGACTGAATCAGAAACTGGTTCACCGGATCGTTACTTTCAGCGGATGCCTTATTTAGATCCTGACTGCCGGGTTTAACAGACAGGTTTTTTTTCAAAAAGGTATATCCTCCACGAATACGCCAGCCGTTTAGCGGTTGATAAGTGCCCGAAAGTTCAACACCATAAGCATTGCCCCGCACACCGTTTCCAAAACTGATCGGATAACCAGACGGGGGCGGCCCGGGCTCTGCGCTCCGGAGATTATCATAGACATTATAAAAGCCTGCAATGGACAGTGAAAGTTTGGTGAGGGGTTGCACCCGCCAACCCAGTTCATAAGCCAGCAGGGTCTCTGATATAAAATCGTCGCCAGCTATTATTGGAACACCTGGAGCCACAGATAAACTAAAATCCCGGTCGATCCGTGAGGGTGTTCTGACGGCCCGTGAAACAGCCGCCCAGATTGTTTGATTTTTCGTGGGCGTCCAGGCAAGACGACCGCTGGGCGAATATTCATAACCGGTGTAGGTATTGTTTTCAATTTTTGATCCGATCGTAAAATATAAGCCCGAAGGAATAAGAGTGATCTTATCCTGAATAAACATGCTGTAGTTGTGAAGCATCTTTTGCGATGGTAAAAAAGCGAATAAAGCCAGGTTCTGCATTTTATCATCCATCAGGCGAACGTCCCCACCCCATATCAGTTCCTGTCTCCTGCCCGCCTGAAACCGGTATTGCCAGTCAATATCATATGTTTTCAGATTTTCGGCAAATCCATTGAGAAAATCACGCCATGTCTGATCATAGTAGGTCTGAACGCGGAAATCTGATTTCTCTGAAATCGTATGTGTCCAGCGCCCCAGCACGTTGCCGCCGATGGCTACAACAGGCGTACTTCCATCAGGATTGGGAAAACCATCATAGAAATCAGATTGCAAAGTCAGCTGATCGTTTTTGGTAGCGTCCCAATCCAATCGAAAACCGCCCTGGCCCATTGTCCATGTGTCTTTCGCCGACTGTCCATTAGCAAGACTTGTACTCGCCTGTTTAAAGCCCATTCCATAAACACGATAATGAAAATCCTGTCCAATTTCTCCGCCATAACGCAAATCACCGGACCAGGGAAGTTGATTCCCACCTCCACCTTGAAAAAATAAACCTGGAGTCTCTTTCGCAGATTTGGTAATGATATTGATCACGCCATTGACTGCATTTGCACCCCATAATGTTCCGCCTGGGCCGCTGATGACTTCAATCCGGTCCACGTCTTCCAATAAAACGTTCTGTACATCCCAATAGACCCCTGCATAAAGCGGCGTATAAACGGTACGACCATCAATCATAACCAATAGCTTGTCGGCAAGAACATTATTGAATCCCCTGGCGCTTATTGCCCATTGACTTGCGTTAACCTTGGCAACCTGGAGATTCGTCGCAAGCCGTAAGGCCTCCGGAAGTGTCGTTGCCCCGGAGCGTCTTATGTCCTCTGCCGTGATCACCTGAATAGCCGAAGCTACCTCCGTTAATTTTTCAGGTCTCTTCGAAACAGAAGTAACTTCAATATTCATTAGCTCTTCCAGGCTCAGCTTTTTCAATATGACCGGAGAAAGCAAACTGTCAGCAGTCTGGCCAAATGCCAGATCAGACAGGCATATCAGGTTAAGGATCAAAAGTACCGATAAGAAGTAAAAATGGTATTGAATGCGATGAGCAGGTCTGATACGCTTCATAGTTTGAGTTCTCAGGGGGGCGTTCTTTAAGTTCTTCTGCACAAATTCCCTAGTCTATCTTCATAATTTTGCTTACTAAAAGTACATAATTAAATCATCTTGTAATACAGGTATAGGTTCAATTCAACGGGTTTAAGTGTTTACACTTATTAGAATGAAGGGCGGTGTCCCGGCGGTAAAATGACAGAAGACTGGAAGACCTGGACGGGAGAATGTTGGGGTTATGAAGGGTTTCTGGTGGATAATTATTTGGCGCTGCTGGCGGTGCTGGATCATTGATTAAGATCATTTGGAAATCCCTCTTTTCTGGTCAGACC
>DASRLM010000184.1:0-7812 GCA_035648455.1 Puia sp.
CAGTAATTTTCCGGTTCTTTTATTGAATGCCCGGAATTTTGCGTCTTTGGTGGCGGCGATGAACAAGAGCCCGCCGGCCGTAAGGGCCGGTCCGCCGTAGTTTTCCACGCCGGTTTCGGGAGCATCTTTCCTTAAATTACTCTCGTTCCCCAACGGAATGCTCCAAATATGATCCCCGCTGTTCAGATCAATAGCGGTCAGGGTTCCCCAGGGTGGTGACAGGGCCGGCAACCCGGATTTCGAAACGAACTTATTGTATCCGGAAGTCGTGTAAGGAACCTGACGGAATTTTTCTGATTCAGATAAAGATTGTACAAAGGGTTTTCCCTGATCCTTTTTGTAGTTCAGGACAAAAGAAGCCAGCGCCTCTTTTTCCTCCGGTTTTAAATAGGAAAAGGCCGGCATCATTCTCCTGCCTGCATCGATAAAGCTGATGAACGCGGGCTTATCCAGTTTTTTATTGACATCCAGTATGGAAGGATAGTTTCCGCCGCCTTTGCGGTCAGGACCGTGGCACGACATACAGTTTTGTTTGAACAGGCGTTGCCCGGCCTCACCAAAATTCTCTTTTTTATCCGGTTCGTTATTCACATCCAGCGTTTTTAAAATCCAGGCCATCTGGTTGGCATTCACATAGAGTATACCTGATTCCGGATCAACGGCAGGACCTCCCCATTCGGATCCCCCGTCAAATCCGGGAAAGATCAGTGTTCCCTCTTGGGATTGTGGCGTGAACATGCCGGTATGGTAGGTGGACAATTTTTGTTTCACGTCCGCATATTCTTCCTTTGACAAATAAGGATTGAGGTCTTTTTCGCCAAAGGATTGTCTGACGAATGGCAACGGTTTGGCCGGAATGGGTTGTGTGGGCCATAATTTTTCTCCGGTCAGTTCAGTTACCGTATCTACGGGTGTTTCCACCACCGGGAAAAGCGGTCTCCCATTTTCCCTGTTAAACAGAAATACGTATCCTGTTTTGGTGGCCTGCGCTACCGCATCAATGGATTTTCCGTTGTGCTGAACGGTGAGCAGTACGGGTGCGGAAGGCGGATCCCAATCCCAGGTATCATGATGAATAAACTGATAGTGCCATTTTAATTTTCCGGTGGCCGCATCCAGCGCAAGCAGACAGTCCCCGTATAAATCAGTACCCTTTCTTTTGCCTCCGTAAAAATCGGCGGAGACGGAGCCGAGGGGAACAAAGGCGGTACCCGATTTTGGATCCACGGTCATGCCCATCCAGTTATTTGCTCCGCCGGTGTATTTCCAGGCATTTTTATCCTCCCAGCTTTCATAACCCGGTTCTCCCGGCTGCGGAATGGTATGAAATATCCATTCTATTTTTCCGGTGCGAACGTTATAGGCACGGATATGTCCCGGCGCCGCATCCATTCCTTCAGAAACCCGCGTACCGGCCAGCAGCAGATCCTTATAAACCGAAGGTGCAGAACTGGCCGTTACAAACAGACCAGCCACATCTCCGCCAAGTCCTTCCCGAAGGTCAACCATTCCCTGGTTACCAAAACCCGGGATCAGTTTACCCGTCTTCGCATCAATGGCCCGGAGGAATGATCCTGCCGTATAAAATATCCTGTCATCTCCTTTGTTGTCTGACCAGTACGCCACGCCCCGGCAATTGTTCAAAATAAAATAGGTTTTTTTATCCCCCGGAATCGAATCGAATGGCGAATAGGACCAGATCAGGTTACCCGTTGCCGCTTCCAGGGCAAAGAGTTTCAACTGCGGTGAAACGCCATACAGAACACCGTTCACGATTACCGGGTTGCATTGTATCTGGGAATGCGCCGCCGTATCCATATCGCCCGTGTGATGGATCCATGCCATCTCCAGTTGCTGTACATTGGCCGTATCTATTTGTTTCAGGGAAGAATATTTGTTGCCAGTGGAATTGCCATTCACTATTTTCCAACCTGCATACGGGTCAGGGGAAGCGTTACATCCTGCCAGAAACAACAGGATACCAAAAACAACAAACGCACAAAGATTCTTTCGAAGCGTAGCGGGTTTATTCATAGCGTGTGTATTACGCTCTCCAATAAAATCATCCCATGCTGCAATCCCCTGTAGTTATTGTAAATTAAGATACGCTCTATTTCCCGGCCGCCATCCTGCTTTAAAACAATGTCAGGAATTTTTCCAGACTGCAATATCTCTGTCGCCAGCCAGAATCCGAACGACGATGCGGTGCAATATTCTCCGGACAAATGTTTGAACCGGGCAACGGAAACGGTTGCCGGAAATAAAGATTCTATGCCGTCATAATATTTTTGCAGTCTGCTGTCCCCGTTTTCACCGCTGATCAGCAGATCAGGCGCATTTCCGGAAAAACCGGTTTGATGCAGAAACTGTTCCAGGGTATTGCGGACGAGATTTTCATCAGTGCTGTGTATGGTTTGCAGCGCGACCACGCGGGCCACAGCACCTGCGGCTTTGCCGGATACCGTCATCATCAAACAACCTTCTCCTGCAATAGTGCCTGCGGCGGAGGTTTCGAATAATTTATTATTGGAAATGACGGCTTCGCGGAAACATCCGGCCAGCCGGTCTATATTGAAATTATAAGCAGAGATTTCGTCCACCGCTCCCACCAGGTAGCTGTTCTCCTCATTTTCTTCCAGTTGCATGATGGCGTCCAGCAAAGCATTTTCAAAGGCAAGTCCGCGGTGTGTATGTGTGCAGTTGTATTTTCTATTTCTGGTGATCAGGGCGATCTGTGCGGCAGGCGCATTCGAGGTGCTCTGCACAAAATTTCCGGGAGTCAGCAGCCCCTCATTGTATTCAATGATCTGATTCAGGAATTTGATGCAGTCTTCTATACCACCATTGGCGGTACCGATAATTATCCCGTCGGGCACTGGCCCGTTTTTCAGTAAAGGGAGCGCCAAGCCCACGCTCATTCTTACCGCCTTACCCATCCTGCGCAGCACGCCGGGCGGAATATCCGCGTAAACCGGTTCCGTTATCTGCAGCATGTTGTTTTTGGATGCCATCAATCGGTTGAGATCCGTTTCCGGATGGGTTTGCTGAGGTGAGATGCAGGCGGTTTTATGAATGTACAGCATGATTACGGCTTTGAAAAGATAAGGGTTGTGCAATTGCCGCCGAATCCAAAGGAGTTGGACATCACATGTCTCACCGCTTGTTGCCGGTAATCGTGCAGGGGAATGAGGCCCGTTGAAGGAATGGGCTCCGAGAATTGCAGGGATGGGTATATTTCCTGATGCATCAGGCCCAGCACCGAATAAACGGCTTCTATGGCTCCGGAGGCCCCCAGTGTATGTCCTGTAAAAGATTTTGTGGAAGCGAATGGCGGCGGTGAACCGAAAAGGCGCTGCATGGCCACACTTTCGGTTTCATCATTATTTTCAGTTCCCGTGCCATGTGCATTGATGTAGCCGATATCTTCCGCTTTTAGTTTTGCCCTTCCCAAAGCTTCCTTCATGGAAAGATAAGGACCTTCTCCCTCCGGAGATATCGAAGACGGATGATACGCGTCGTTGCTGTTTCCGAACCCGCTGAGTACGGCGTATATCTTTTTCCCTTTTACATCTTCTTCCCGTTCTAAAACCAGGAATGCCGATCCTTCACCGAGGTTCAGTCCGTCGCGGTTCCGGTCGAATGGCGCACATAAGCCGGAGGAAAGAATGTTCAGGGCATTGAATCCGTTGATGGTAAACTTAGCGAGACTGTCTGCACCGCCCACAATGGCTCTTTTTGCGTATCCGTGTTTTATGAGGCGGGCGCCATAAAGAATGGCGTTGGCAGAGGAGGAACAGGCGGTGTTGATGGTGCTGATCTCACCAGTGATGCCAAATCTCTGCTGAGCAGCCAGCGTAACGGAAGCATAATCGTAGGATGAGGTGTAAGGGGATCCGTAATTCCTTTCATGCGCATCCCGAAATAATTCATCCGTGAGGCACATACCGCCAACAGTTGTCGCTCCTATCAATGCCGTATCCCGGGAGGCCAGTTGATCCGGGGTGAGTCCGCTGTCCTTTACCGCCTCTCCTGCCGCGTGTAATACCAGCAGTCCGGTGTGGGTAATGGCACTGTCGGGATGGGTAAATAGTTTTTTCCGGAGTGTTTCCGAAGAAATTTTGATTTCTCCGCAGGGCAGTTTTCCGGCATAGGCCGTGGGATAAAATTCAAGCCGGGAGATGCCGCCTCTTTTATTTTTCAGGGAATCCCTGTTTCCCGCCAGGGAGTTTCCGATCGCACTGATAATCCCCATCCCCGTAATCATGATCCTGCTCAAGATGCGCCGTTTACTTGGTTCTGTTTTTTTCAATGTAATCCACCATCGTGTTCACATTCACCAGCACTTTCCGGCCTTCCTTCGGATCCTGTATATTGATGCCGTATTCCCGGGATAACATCACGATCAGTTCTATGGAATCAATGGAATCCAGTCCGAGTCCTTCCCCGAATAGCGGTTCTTCATCCCTGATGTCTTCCGGTTTTACCGTTGTTAAATTCAGGAATTTGATGATCTGTTCTTTTACCAGTTGCTTTAGCTCAGCTGTCTCCATGGTTAATCAAATTAAATTTTTCTTCTTTAATCCGTATAGTGTGAGTAATTGAATGCCAATGGTTATCCCTGCTAAAGATAGAATATTCGTAATTACGTCTTTCAGTTTTCCCCCTTCCAGAAATAGGGCGTAATAGGCTTCCAGCCCCCAATGCAGCGGAGATATCCGCAGCATTTGCTGCATATTGGCGGGCATAGCAAAAGATGGAACAAGCAATCCGCCCAGGGCAGCCATAATGATGATGGATACGGCCCCGAATCCGTTGGATTGTTCCGGTGTTTCAGAAAATACGCCCACACAAATGGCATAGCTGGCGGCACACCAGCCACAGGCCAGGGTAACAAGGATCAGTCCCGGTATATCACCGGGTAAATGAAGGGTCGGCAACCCGATGTGCGGAAACAGCAGGTTACCTACTGCAAAGATGACGGCTGCTTGTAAAAACGTGACCATGACATAGACAATCTGCTTCGAAAAAAGTGCGTTCAGGTAACTGGAGGGCAGGGTTTTGAGCCGTACAAAACTCCCGCTGATTTTTTCACGAACCACACTGCTACCCAGGGAAACCACCACAAAGAACATCGCAAAAATGGTCCAGGCCGGCACGTTGTGCTGGGAAGCATTTGGTACCACGCGGCTCCCGCTTCTGGATACCGGGATCTCCGTTATCGGGATCTGACCGAATAAGATATCCTTCTCCAGGTCAGGCGGAATCGAATGGCTGTTGACCTCATTGTATAGGCTTTTCACAATGGCCTCGCCCTGGATCACCTGGACGGCGGAATGAAAGGCGCCTTCGATGGACTGCCGGAAAGAGGGTTGCATCACCGGATGGTAAAACATCAGCAGGGAATCGGGCTGAGTTGCATTGAGATTTTTATCCTGTGAAAGCGAATCGGGATCTTTTAGCGCACGGGAAGCGATCTCAGCAGCCCGCTTTTGAATGAACACCGAAAAATCGACCGGAATTACGATGGCCACCAGCGCGTCTTTCGCGTGCATGTGCACGGATATCTCTTTGTCCGACGAGGGAGTTTCCAGGGGCAATAGCCTGAACATGCCGATCTTTTCAAGGGCCGACAGCAACCGGGCTCCTTCCGGTCCCTTGTCACGATTATACGCCAGCAGGGTGATCTTGTTGTTGTTCACCAGTTCAAACGTACTGTTTTGCACACTGGTGATCACAATCACCAGCAGTACGGGCATGAAAAACATCATGAGCAACCCGACCCGGTCGCGCATGAGTATTTTCAGATCCTTAATGATGCTGGCTTTGAGTGTATGCATGGTCAGTCCCTGAATCGTTTACCCGTGAGTTCCAGAAACAATCCTTCCAGCCCGTCCTGCCGGTGTTCTTTCAGCAGTGTGGCCAGTTGGTCGTGGGCAATAATTTTTCCGTCATCCATCAGCGCTATTTTCTCACACAATCCTTCCGCTTCTTCCAATTGATGCGACGTATATATCAGGGTAGTTCCCTGCCGGTTCAGTTCTTTTAAATACTGGATCATGGCATGCCGCGATTGCACATCCACACCCACCGTGGGCTCATCCAGGAATAATACCCTGGGACGGTGCAAAACCCCTATGGCCAGGTTCACACGCCGTTTCATACCACCTGAAAATGTATGCAGATATCTGTCTTTCACGTCAGTAAGACCAAGTATCTCCAGTAATTCTGCAGATCTTTTTTTTATCTCGGTTTTACTCAGCCCGTACCAGGCGCCAAAAAAAGCCAGGTTTTCGCGCGGGCTCAGTTCGGCATAAAAAGAATAATCCTGGGGCACAAAACCGAATAGTTTATTGACTGATTTCGGGTGGTCATTCATTTCATGCTCCAGCAGACGGATGCTCCCCTTTTTATATTTAAGCAGCCCGGTCATCAGCTTCATCAGCGTTGTTTTACCGGCTCCATTGGGACCGAGCAATCCGAAACGCATGCCATCAGGAACGTCCAGGCTGAACTCCTCAAACTGAACTCCTTCCTGCTTTGGATAGCTGAAGCTGAGGGAGCGGATAGCTATGGCGGAAGTGCTCATGAAGGCCACTTTATTTTGGACAGGGCCACAAAGGCGCGCTTTTCTATATCAGCAGCCGTCAGCAGGAAATCACTCATGGTATCGAAATCGGCCTGGGAGCCGAGGCGACCCTTATAAATGCCGGCAGCCTGAACCGCGGCCGAACGCCATACATCGCCCGACTGGGTGAAGAGTGAGGAAATTTCCAGCAATTCATCGAGTGGCTGATAGGCATGCGCCTGCTGTAAAAAGGCCCCGTAGATGAACCGGAAACCACCTCCGCCCGTGCCGATCTCTTCCTGCATCCTGACCAACTGGGCCAGGTAACTGCCGGCTTTCTGGGGACCGAGTTTGTCCCGCCACGCCCGTATTTTTTTTGCCGTATACCGTATGCCCCGGATACCCGCAATGTTTCCGGGTATATGCAGCATATGGCGCACGTTTCGTTTGATTCCGGTGCGTATCGCTTTTCTTACCTGATCATCGGTAACAACACGTTGTTCTTTCGGATAATACAACT
The DNA here is from genome assembly GCA_035648455.1 of Puia sp. Lineage (GTDB taxonomy): Bacteria > Bacteroidota > Bacteroidia > Chitinophagales > Chitinophagaceae > Puia. The sequence goes on from DASRLM010000184.1 coordinate 7,086, forward strand.
GCCCGTGTGGTGCAAATGCCCCTTTGGCAAATCGCACTCTTTCGAGTTCATAACTGCTGAGGGAGGTCGCCATTTCCATCACAGGATCGCTGATCAGATAATTATCTTCTTCTTTCCCATATACGATCAGGTTGTGGGAATTGAAATGAAAACGGTATTCTTTGGGAAAATACGTAAGGTAATAAACACCCACCTGGCAGCCGACGGGCTGACCCGCCTGAAGGCATTCCATCAGCACTTTTTCGGCTTCCGCAGCGGACCGGAATTTCTTTCTTTCCACCGGAATATTCAGCGCCTTACAGGTTCTTTTAAAAATAAGTCCGGGCTGGGTGCGGAAAGCGATTGCCGGACCATTATTGATCTTCATGAAGGGGATGTAAACAAAAAACAATCCCGATCCGATACCGAATGCCAGCGGTTCGGTGATCTGGTTAACGCCGTGATGCCGGAGAAGGCTGGTCGTTACCCCGTTTTCGCAATGCGCCGCCTGCTTATGCTGAAAATCAAGCTTCATTGGATTTTATGTTTTTTAAATCCTGAATGCTTACCTCAAAAAGGTCGGCATATTTCTGCAAATGCGATTCAGAAAGCTTTTCAAAAACAGCATAGTGGAGGTGCCTTTTCACCTGCCATTTCCAAAAACCGGTATACCCCGCAATGATCGGAATATCCATAACGTGCAGCTCCATATAATACAGCAAGGGGCTGGCTTCCCTGTCCAGCACAC
>DASRLM010000185.1:0-2692 GCA_035648455.1 Puia sp.
ATTTCTCATCGGGCCCTGAAAACCCCGGCCAGACTGCCTTTCTGGCTTGCCCACCGGAAGTTTTTCCCAAAAAATGGTCCGGAATTGCCCAAAGGCCTCATTCCTGATGAAATTCCGCTTTTATACCTCCCGAAACCGATCCCCTGATATACCCTTTTACTTTCCGGAAGATTCCCGGAATAAATAGTATTCAATTTTTATCATCGGTATTCATTTTTTATCTTCTTCCGCTGAATTATTCTTCCTTCCCGGATTTTGAAGATAAAGACAATAAATTTGTTCGTCAGGCTATCTATCCTTCCACTGAACATTTTTAACTGAACATAATGAACATGAAAACAGGTTTTTTTTTAGTTCTGTTCTTCGGTTACTTCCATGGTCCTCTTTGCGCGCAAACTAAAACATCCCGTAACAATCCCGAAGACAGATTAAAAATTGCCAGCGCGATGCAGTATTCCCTGCAGCATGAAATGCTGAACAAATGGTATCCCTGGTCCGTGGACAGCCTGGACGGTGGATTCCTGAGTACGTTTACCTACGATTTCAAACCCACGGGGCCGCAGGATAAAATGATCGTGACCCAGTCGCGCCACATCTGGGTGAATGCAAAAGCCTCGGAAAGATTTCCCGACACGGCTTATTATAAAACCGATGCGCAATGGGGCTTTCATTTTCTCCGGGATAAAATGTGGGATAAAACCTATGGCGGGTTTTATACCCTGGTGGACCGCAGGGGAAATGATAAGCCGGGAGCCGTTGCGGATAAAGATGCTTATGGGAATGCCTTTGCCATCTATGCCCTGTCGGCCTACTATAAATCCTCCGGAGATACGGCTGCCCTGAACCTGGCAAAAAAAGCTTTTCTCTGGTTGGAAAGACACAGTCATGATCCCGAGTACAAAGGTTATTTCATGCATTTGCAAAGGGACGGAACGCCCATAAAACGGACTCCGGAAACGTCATCTGCTGCTGAAACAGGGTATAAGGATCAAAACAGTTCGATCCACCTGCTGGAAGCGTTAACAGAACTCTACGGCGTATGGAAGGATGATCTGGTGAAGGAACGCCTGAACGAAATGTTATTCCTGATCCGGGATAAGATCGTTACGCCCCGCGGTAATCTTACCTTATTTTTTCAGCCGGACTGGACGCCGGTGTCGTATCGCGATTCCGGAAGGGCGGCTATTATGAAACACAGAAACCTCGACCATGTTTCATTTGGTCATGATGTGGAGACGGCTTATCTCCTGCTGGAAGCTTCAAATGCATTGGGAATAAAAGACAGTACGGAAACCCTGCGCATCGGAAAAAAAATGGTAGACCATGCTTTGAAAAACGGATGGGATACTCAACTCGGAGGGTTTTATGATGAAGCCTATTATTTTAAAGGGGATCCGAAAATAACCGTGATCAAAGACAGCAAGAACTGGTGGGCACAGGCAGAAGGGTTGAATACATTGCTGTTGATGGCCGACCATTTTCCGGATGATCCCATGCGGTACTATGATAAATTCCTGTTGCTTTGGAAATATACCCAGACCTATTTGATCGATCACACCTATGGCGACTGGTATGAAGAGGGCCTGGATAAGGAACCCGGGCGTAAAACGGCTTTGAAGGGTCATATCTGGAAAGCGGATTATCACAATTACCGCGCCCTCACAAATTGTATTGACCGGTTAAGATCGGGACATTAATTTTTTTGATGCTGTTTATAATCTGGGCTGTGCCGGTTTCAGCGGTGATTGAAATCCGTTGGCACCATGAACTTTCACTTTACGACGGTATACTTTATCGGCGGCTGCAATGTACAGCACGTCAAAATCGGGTCCGCCAAAACAAAGATTGTATACCTGGTTGCCGGGAACAGGAATGATCGCATTCACCCTGCCCAGCTGGTCAAGCACCTGGATGCCCAATCGCGTGGCGACATACACCCTTCCGTCCCTGTCGCAGCGCAGTCCGTCCGGCCACGCATTTTCTTCCGTATCCGGCACATGCAGCCATCCGAAATGCTGTTTGTTGGTCAGCGTACCATCGGGTCTGATGCTGTAAATCCACAACCAGTGCGAAGCGGATTCTGCCACGTACAACTGGGTTTGGTCGGGTGTAAGTGCCAGGCCATTCGCAAATTTCAGACCTTCATCCACAACCAGCTTTTCTCCGTTTGGACGGATCAGAAAAAGTTTGCTGGGTCTTTCCGTTCCTTCCGGCGCCGTTACATATATATTTCCATTGGCGGCCACCAGCAGGTCGTTCCCATTGATGCTGTCAGCGACAACGGTTTCTTTTTCTCCGGCATCGTAGCTAAGCACCTGGTGCGTGGCGCCGGCTGCAACATACCGCTTTGCGTCAGGACCGAATAAAGTGCCCGCGGCCTGTTTTGAATTCAACGGGAGCATGGTTAGTTTTTGATCCGTGGATACCTTGTAGGTTTTTGCATTGGGAATGTCCTGAAAAAATACTTCGCCTGCAGCATTCACCGCGGTCCCTTCCGTAAACCGGTAACCCTTTCCCACCAGTTCCCATTCATCCCCCGGGATTAAAATATCCTGCAGGAACTGGTTCTTTGTATTGCCCCCTGTAACGGGTTTTGGCCAGTCCTTCCAGAGCCAGCGCATGGCTTCCGGAAAAACAGCCGTTCCCTGATTGCCATTATGTCCGCCTTCGCCCCATACATGATTCACTTCAT
>DASRLM010000186.1:0-3393 GCA_035648455.1 Puia sp.
CCAGCAGGGCATAACAGCCCAGCCAGTTTGCCCCGTATTGAGCAGTAATTCTTCCATCCTTCATTACCACCCGGTATGGCCAAACGGATTGCGTGGCAGATCCGATGCGGGCATGAGCAGCGAGAGCATCTGCCACGCGCACAGCCGCTGTCTTAAATTTTTCATTACCCGTGTACAGATACAGTTTGTAATAGGCATATCCCATGTCCCCTGCATGATCCACCTGCACCTCATGCAGGACCAGCTTTTTAGAATTGGTAAATCCGCGGAAAAGGGTATCTCCCGCATTGGTGGTGGTATAGGGAAATCCGGGCCACGCGAAACCCGCCGGACTGGTTCCATGATCAATGGTATAGTTGATCATACCCGTAATGATATCCAATGCCCTCCGGTCTCCCGTATACTGATAATACAAGCGGGCTGATTCAAACCAGTTCGGAATTTTTTCACCAACATCATTCATCCAGGTATCCGGTATCATTTTCTGATCCTTGTAGGCACAATAAAAATAATACTGGGGATAATCTGATCTGGGTGCGGGGCCCGGACAATCCGGAATGCCTTTGAAAATAAAATTCCACCGGTCACGGAGAAAGCGGTCATACGCCAACGATTGGGGGGATATCCAGGAAATGATTTTAGACTGACCGTCCAGCACCACTTTATGGGTCGCTATGGAATCGGGAAACTCCCCGTACCGGTCCGTGGATTTTTGCGCGAACAGAGAGCAATTAAAAAAACAGACCAATAGGATGAACGAATTTCTCTTCATGATTATCCTGATTAATTATAAATGCCGGGAAGATCCGGCGAAAGCGTTTTCAGATGGGTTCACTGCGCATTTATATGAAAATAGATTGCCCCGAAATTCCCACTGATCGTTTCTCCCTGAGCATCTTTTATACTAACCGGCAGCATATAATTTTTTGAAACATCTATTTTGGAAGGATAGAAAACCACATGCAGGGTATCCAGTCGCTGGCTGGCAGCAATCGTTCCGGATGAAACGGGAAAAGAATAAACGGAATCCGGGAGGGCATCATATTGGTCACCGCCATTTGAATTGTAGGCGGTCCGCAACGCATCATCCACCTCCATGGTGATGGTCAGCGGTTTATTTAAAGGCTTGGGAGACGCAATATTCAATACTATGGCGGCACTGTCAATAGCTTCTGTATTATCGAAATCCAATTCAGCCGCGTCAAAATTTTCCAGCCCTCCTCCATTTACCGGAAGGATTTCGATGATCACGCCTACTGTGCTAAAATCCACGGCCGGCTTATCTTTCAAACAGGAAAACAGGGAAAGGACGCAAACCGACAGCAACGTGATGAATATCTTTTTCATACTGATTTGATTTTTTGGTTAAGGCATCCAGAATATCCTGGAAGTAAACGCATTGATATTTCCCTGGGCATTTACATGCGCCGCATTGTAATGATATTCGCTGGTGGGGTACAACAACCTGAACGGGATATGGGTAGCCGTTGTTCCCGGATAAACCGAAACGGGAAGATCCGATGGGATGCCAAGCCTTCGCCAGTCACTATACGATTCCAGCGGATCGATGCCATTCAGCGCGGCCCATTTCTGCAGTATGATGGTATTGATCTTGTTGGAGGACGCATCAATATTCACCTTATCATCCGGCTGGGAATACAACTGCTGGGCCGCAGCCTGGTAGTCGGGTATGCCCAGTGAATGAAACGATTCGGTAACTGCCTGTTTGAATAAATCAGCCGGGTCACCCGGAATATATCCCCGCTGGACGGCTTCGGCCTGAAGGAATAAACTTTCAAAGGCAGGGAGAATGGGCGCGCTCATTCCGGCGGACTGAAGCAATCCCGAACCAATGCCGGAAATAATGGAATTACCCTGTCCCACATCGCTGCTCCCAAAGGCCCTTCCTTTAATGATTCCGCTTTCATTGGGCGCATAAAACAACCTCATCCGGATGGTATCGTGGGTCGTATTATAAAAATTAACGGCATAGCTGTTTGCCCGGGTATAGAAATTACCCCCGGTCGGGGATCCATCCGTACCATAACCTACATTCTGCCACAAGGGGTTCTGTTGTGCGGAAGACGAATTGGAATATCCCGGATTCACTGCCGCATCTTCTCCTGCGCCTAAAAAATCATTCGTGGTCAACCCGGACAAATGAGCAGTTATATTCGCAGGACCGCCCGCCATTTCGGTTTCCCTCATCAGTATTTTCAATTTCAGGGTATGCGCAAATTTTATCCATTCATCCATATTGCCCTGGAACATGACATCACTGGAACCGGGATTATCCACCAATACCACATTGGCCGTGCTGATGATGGCCGCAGCGGAATCCAATTGCACAACCAGATCCTGATAAATGCTGGCGGCGCTGTCATACTCCGGAAAGCTGTTTGTTGCAATCAAAGCATCATGGTATGGCACGTTGTTGTACAGGTCCACCAGACGCTGAAAATGAAAAGCTTTCATGATCTTGGCTATTGCCTGGAAGTAGGCCTTATCCGGAGTTCCGGACTGGTCTTCAATAAATTTATAGTTTTCAAGGATAACATAAGCGGCATCCCAGTTGCCGGTATATAAATCGCTGGTGATGTTATAGGATAATACAGCAGGAGACTGCTCTCCGTATGTTGCCCAATAACCCATCCAGCCGTTGGCAAAGTTGGCATTGCCCCCAAAGACCAGGTTCGCAGAAGAAGTCAAAGCGGCTGATAGTACATAATTGGGTGGTACCGAGGAGGGCTGATTCGGATTCGGGCTGTTGATATCAAAATCTTTTTTCCCGCAGGAACCCATGAAAAATATCGTGATGGTGAGGACGGCAATCCAGACTGTATTTATTTTTTTACACATGATGGTAAGTTTTGAAGTTCAGCATTCATTAAAAACGTACAGCCAGTGTTGCGCCGAAAATCCGGGTGGGCGGCCCCTGATTGACAGAATTTTTCCCGACCGCATTGCTGGTATCCTCATTAAATTCCGGGTCGGTCCAGAGATTTGTCTTTGGTCTCAGCATCAGCAGATTTCTTCCGGATAGCGAAAAACTCGCATCCTGAACGATCTTCAGGCCGGTAATCCATTTTTTGGGAAAATCATACCGAAGCACCACTTCCCTCAGTTTCCATACGGCTCCGCTGCTGATATAATTCGAACCGACGTTCAGATAGGATCCGCCCCAAAAATTGTATCCCGCATCATCCGTGGTCACGTTGGTATTCTGAACATACTTGCCCCCACCCTCGTCAATCACTGAATTCGGGAAAACAAAACGCTGGCGGCCGGTTGCCACAGAAGTGATGCTGATCCCTGTAAAGTCCATCGTTTGACCCAATGCATTAAATACCTTATAGCCGCCCCGGTAATCTGCTGTAGCGCTCAGGGTGAAAT